>CBQZLL010000054.1:0-13901 GCA_967749945.1 uncultured Frankiaceae bacterium | reverse complement strand
ACGTAGACGCGCTCGTCGGTGAGCTGCTCGGCGACCATGTTGCCCTCGGTGTCGAAGCGGCCCTGCTCGAACACCTTCCGGAACTCCATGTCGATCCGGTCGAGGCCGGAGCGGTTCTTCTCGATGGTGAGGACGACGTAGTCGCGGAACCGCTCGGCGTTGCCCACGTCGTAGACGAGGTGGTGGCGGGCGACGACGTCGTACTTCTCGTTGAGCATGAGGACGACGTCGGCCTCGTACGCCAGCGCCGACGAGCCGCGCAGGTGGAAGATCCGCAGCCGGCCGCTGCGGGCGAGCCCTTCCTTGTCCGCCGCGACGATCGCGAAGACGGGGACGTCGAGCTCGAGCGCGAGGTCCTTGAGCGCCTCGACGACGATGGTGGACCGCTCGTGCTCGTTCGGGACTTCGCCGGGGACCGCGACCTTCTGGATGTAGTCGACGACGACGAGCGGGCGGGCGGGACCCGCACCGGCGTACGCGGCGACGATGTCGTGGATGACCTGGTTCGAGGTGTGCTTGCCGTCCGACCGGTGGATGAGGAGGCGGTCGGCGTACGCGCCCACCGCCTTGACCGCGTCGGCGCCGCCACCGACGCCAGCGAGCCGCCCGGCGAGGCCCTCGGACGACTGCTCGGTCGTGTCGACCGCGTGCCGGATCTGTCGCAACGTCACCGCGTCGGCGCCGTCCCGCAGCCCCGCCTCCAACGCGACGAGTCGGGTCAAGACGGTCACGTCGTCGTGTTCGAACGAGAAGTACACGACGTCGCGGCCGGACGCGGCGACGTTGCGGGCGAGCTGCAACGCCATCGTCGTCTTGCCGAGCCCCTGCGGCCCACCGAGGAGCGTCAGCTCTCCGGAGCGGAGACCTCCGCCAAGATAGGCGTCGAGCGGCGCGAACCCGGACGGGTACACGGTCGCTCCCGCCGCGTCGCCACGGCGTACGGCGTCGTCAGTTCGGTCGAGCACGGCGCGGAGCGAGACCACAGGTTGCTTCTTCATAGGACGAGGATGCCATCCCTCGGCGTGCCGTGTGGCCGTTTCGTTGCCCCGGGGTGGGCGTTGTGCGACGGTCGTCCCGTGGGCCGGGAGACGATCGCGCTGCGCGACCACGCCGCCCGCCGGGCCGCGCTGACCGTCGGTGCGGTGCGTCTCACCGCCGCGATCCTCGCCGCGCTGCTCGCGGCAGTCTCCGACCACCCCGTCCACGCTCTCCTCTGGCTGGTCGGCGCCTCGACCATCGGCGGCCTGTCGTTCGCCGAACGGCGCACCGGTTGGGTGTGGCGAGCCACGGTCGTCGCCGAGATCGCGGTCAGTGGCGTCGCCATCCCGCTCACCGGCGGGTCGCGGAGCGCGCTCCTCCCGTACCTGCTCGGGCCGGTGTTCGCGGTCGGCTTCCGGGCGGGGGCGAGGTCGGTCGTGCTGATGGGCGGGTTCGTGACCGCCCTGCTGATCGCCGGCCTGCGCTTCGAGGACGTCCGCGTCGAGCAGCGGGCGTACGTCGTGTCGGCGGCCGAGTGGGTCGTGCTCGCGGCGGCGTTCGGACTCGTCGCGTCGTGGGTGCGGGTGCTCATCGGCTCCGCGGACCCCGCGGCCCGCTACGTCCAGGTGTCCCGGCTGCTCGGCGAGCTGCGCGGCGTCGCGCGCCGGCTGCCCGGCAGCCTCGATCCGGTGAGCGCGGCCGACACGGTGCTCGACGAGTGCGCGGAGATCGTGTCGTTCGACCGGGGCGGGGTGCTGCTCGCGTCGTCGAGTGACCGGCTCACGCCGCTCGCCATCCGCGGCACGCACACCCTCGACCTCGACACGAGCACCAACGGCACTGGCCCCGTCGCGGTCGCCTGGCGCAGTGGGCTCGTCGTCCGCGAGGTCGGGCGGTTCGTCCGGTCCGGCATGGCGTCGCTCGTCGTCGTCCCGATCCCGTCGGAGGATCGGAGCGTCGGGCTCGTCGTGCTCGAGTCCGCCGCCGACGACGCGTTCCCGCCGTCTGTGGTCCAGGAGCTCGGCCGGCTCGCGCTCGCGACGGCACCGCGGCTCGAGTCGTCGGTGCTGTTCGACGAGATCCGCCGGCTCGCGACTGTCGAGGAACGCCAGCGCGTGGCGCGCGAGATCCACGACGGCATCGCGCAGGAGCTCGTCTACGTCGGGTACGAGCTGGACAGCCTCGGCGCGGAGATCGACGCGCAGAAGGACACCGCGCGGCAGAGCGCCCGGCGGGTCCGCGACCAGGTCACCCGCATCATCAGCGAGCTGCGGCTGTCCATCTTCACGTTACGGACCGCGGCCGAGCCCGGCGGTCTCGGCGCCGCGCTCGGCGAGTACGTCCGCTCAGTCGCCGGCGCGGCCGGCATCGCGGTGCACCTGTCGCTCTCCGAGGACCCGGTGCGGCTGCCCGCCGACGCCGAGGCCGAGCTGTTGCGCATCGCGCAGGAGGCGGTGAGCAACGCCCGCAAGCACGCGAACGCCCGCAACCTCTGGGTGACCCTCCAGGTCGAGCCGCCGCGCGCGCTGCTCCGCGTCGAGGACGACGGACAGGGCATCGACGCGACGGGACACCGGGGCTTCGGGTTGGACATCATGAAGGAGCGCGCGGACCGCCTTGGCGCGACGCTGAGCGTGACCGGCAGGCAGCCGCGGGGTACGTCGGTCGAGGTCGAGCTCGGAGGAGCCGCATGACGACGAAGATCCTGCTCGTCGACGACCACGCGCTGATCCGCGACGGGTTGCGGCGGGCGTTCGAACGCGACGGGGGGTTCGAGGTCGTGGGCGAGGCGGGGTCGGTCGCCGAGGCAGTGGAGCGCGACGGCGCGCTCGACCCCGACGTCGTCGTCATGGACGTACGCCTGCCCGACGGCAGCGGGCTCGACGCGACGAAGAGGATCCGCGAACGCCGCCCCGGCGTCGGCATCGTCGTGCTGACGATGTACGCCGGCGACCAGCAGATGTTCGACGCGCTGGAGTCGGGCGCGTCGGCGTTCGTCGCCAAGAGCGCGCCGGCCGACGAGGTCGTCAACGCCGCCCGCCACGCCGCCGCCGCGCCGGCGAACTTCAGCGCCGCCGACCTCGCCGGCGCGATGCGCCGCCGGCTTGACCCGCAGGGCCCCCGGCTGACCGAGCGGGAACGCGAGATCCTCCAGCTGCTCGGCGACGGGCTCGCCATCCCGGCCATCGCGAAGCAGCTCTTCATCAGCGAGTCGACGGCCAAGACGCACGTGTCGAAGGTGTACGAGAAGCTCGGCGCCGCGAACCGCGCGCAGGCCCTGATGGCGGCGATCAGAGCGGGCCTCATCCGGGACCCCTCCGGGGGGTAGCCCCGTGGCACGGGCCTGCGGGCTCGCCCACGCGCGGCAGCCGTTACACCCCTCCAAAGGAGGCGGTCAATCCTACGATCGGCCGAGAACGTTGCCCTGTCGCTCGATACCAACGGGGATGACCCACTGGTTCACTGAATGCAACGGGACGCGGCTAATCCGCCGCATCGTGCCAGCGGGGCACGCCCACTGGGTCGGCCACAGGAGGACATCGTGCTCCAGTACATCCGGAACGTCATGAAGGCCCGGACCGACGACGGCGCCTCCGCCGTCGAGTACGGTCTGCTCGTCGCCGCCATCGCGGCCCTCATCGTCGTCATCGTGTTCGCGCTCGGCGGCCTCGTCCGCGACGTGTTCAAGGACACCTGTAACAAGATCAAGACCAACAGCTCGGTCAGTACCACCTCGACCTGCTGACGTAGAGCACGCACGTTCGCGCGGCGGGGGGGGGGCGGGGGCCGCCCCCCCCGCCCCCCGGGCCCCCCCCGGCGGGGCGCGCCCCGCCCCCACGCGGCTTATCCAGACGCGGAAGGTGAGGCCCCGATGCTCCGCCCCTACGGCGAACGAGGAGCGTCGTCCGTCGAGTACGGTCTGATCGTGTTCGCCATCGCGGCGCTCATCGTGGTCGTGCTGTTCGCGCTCGGCCGGGTCAGCCGCGACCTCTACCAGGACTCCTGCGACAAGATCTCCGAGCAGGCTCGCCCGTCGTCCACCTGCTAGTGGGGCGCCGGACACCGCTGTGGCGGCTGTTCGCGATCGCCGCGGGCGCGGGTGCCTTGGTCCGGGCGACCGGTCCGCTCGCCGACGTCGACGTGTTCTGGCACGTGCGGATGGGCGACCGGATCCTCGACACCCACTCGTTGCCGACCCGCGAGCTCTGGGACTTCCCCGCCGTCGGGCGGCACTGGGTGCCGCACTCCTGGCTCTCCGACGTCGCTCTCGCCCTGGCTCATCGCGCCGGTGGCTGGAACGGCGTCGTCGTGCTCCGCCTCGTCCTCAGCGTCGCGTTGCTCGCGCTCGTCGCGCGCGCTGTCCTGCGCGGGACCGACGCCATCGTCGGACCGCTGGTCTTCGCCGCCGCCGCGGTCGCCCTCGCGCCGAACCTGCTGGACCGCCCGCAGCTGTTCGCGCTCGTCCTGCTCGCCGTGCTGCTGCCGCTGCTCGACCGCGCGCGCGCCGGACACGCGCCGCACCCGCTCGTCGCGGCCGGGCTCGGCTGGCTCTGGGCATCGCTGCACGGGTCGTGGCCGCTGCTGCCGCTCGCGTTCGGCCTCGCTGCCATGTGCACGATCGCCGACCGCGGGCCGACCGGGCGAGCCGACGCGCGACGGCGGCGGGTCGCAGCCGCCGCGACGATCGCCGGTGCCCCGCACACACCCGCCGGTCCGGCGCTGCTGGTCCGCCCGTACGTCGTCGCGCGGGCCACCCACACGCTCGACGAGTGGCTCCCGACCGAGCCGATCTCGCCGTTCGGCGCGGCCTACACCGCGATGCTCGTGGCCCTCGTCGTCGCGTGGGCACGTGCCGCGCGGGTCGCGACATCGGAGCTGCTGTGGGCGGGCGGCATCGCACTCGCCGGGCTGGTGGCGTGGCGCAACATGCCGTTCGCCACCGTCCTCCTGGCGCCGATCGTGGCCCACCGGGTCTCGCTGGTCGTGCCGCACGGGCGGCGCAGTGAGGTGCCCCGATGGGTCGTCGCGGCGTTCGGTGCGATCGCGGGCCTCGTGCTGCTCGCGCTGACGGCCGCGAGCCCGACGTTCCCCCGCGACACGCCGAGCGCGCTGCTCGCGACGTTGCGCGCGCAACCGGGCGACATCCGGGTGCTGAACGAGTACAACATCGGCGGCCTCGTCACCGGCCTCGGCGAGCCGCGCGTGTCCGCCGCGGTGGACGGGCGCGTCGATGCTTTCCCGCCCGGATTCCTCGACCGATACGGTGCGTTGGTGAATGTGCGCGGCGACTGGGAGGACATGCTCGCCGAGCTGCACCCGACGCACGCGCTGCTCCAGCACGACCACGCGCTCGGCCACGTGCTCGAAGCCGAGCGCGGCTGGCGGCGGCTCGGGTCCGACGACACGTACGTCCTGCTGGCCGCTCCGTGACCGACCGCAAACCCTGGAAGGTCTGGGCGGTCTCGCGCGGCATCCTGCTCCTCATGCTCGCGCTGCCTGTCGTCGGCCAGCACACGCTCTACGGCGACCTCGCGCGCTACCAGCACTGGGCCGACGGCATCGTGCACTGGACGCGACTGCCGTTCCGCGACTTCGGGTGGGAGTACCCGCCTGGCGCGGCGCTCGTCATCGCGCCACCCGGATTCGTCTCGGACGTCTACGACGCGGTGTTCATCACCCTCATGCTCGCCGCGGACCTCGCGATGGTCGTGACGTTGCGCCGGCTCGGCACGCGGCTCGGGTCGCAGCGCGGCACCTACCTCTGGATCGCGGGCGTCACACTGCTCGGGCCGGTGGTGTTCACCCGGTACGACACCGTGTCGTCGCTGCTCGCGGTCCTCGCGCTCTCCGGCGTCGCGGCCGGCGCGCCGGTCGCGGCCGGGCTCGCGCTCGGCGGCGGCATCGTCGTGAAGCTGTGGCCGGCCCTGCTGGTCGTCGTCGTGCCGTTCGCCGCGCAGCGCCGCCGGCTGATCGTCGCGGCGGGCGCGGTCGTCGTCGTGACGGTCCTCGCGGTGCTGTCGATCGGCGGTGCGCGACACGGCTCGGAGACGTTCACGAAACACACCAGGCGCGGGCTGCAGGTCGAGTCGATCGCGGCGACGCCGATCGTCCTCGCGCAACGCGCCGGTGCCGACGTCGACATCTCGGCGCACGTCTCGTCCGGCTCGTGGGACGTCACAGGGACGGGCGCGTCGGTCGCGCTCGAGGCGACGTCGGTGGCGTCGGCGCTCGCGCTCGCCCTCATCGGCGTGCTGGTGCTGCGCGTACGCCGCAACCCGGAGCGATGGCTCGACCTCGCGGCGACGTCGCTGCTGCTCGTCGCCGTGTCGGGCAAAGTGCTCTCACCGCAGTACGAGCTCTGGCTGCTCGCGCTCTTCGCCGCGGCGGTGTGCCGACCCGACTCGCCGATGTGGCCGACCGGGCTGCTCCTCGTCGTCACCGCGGGGCTGTCGCAGGTCGTCTATCCGATGAACTACCACGACCTCGTCGACGGCAGCGGGCTGTTCGTCGTCGGGGTGCTCGTACTCCGCAACGTGCTCTTGCTCCTCGCGACGGTGTACGCCGTCATGCGGGTCTGGCAGGGTCGTAGCGCCACACCGTGAACGCGACGAGGACATGCCGCGCCGTGTCTGGCCGGTGGAGCCCGCCGCGCGCCCAGACCGGCACGGTGACCTCGTGGTGCGCGACGGCGGTGAGCGGCCCGTCGAACGGCGGCACCGCGCCGTCGCCGACGACGAGCACCGGCCAGTGCTGCGGCAACGCGGCCGCGGCCGCCGCCTGCTCGGCCGCCTCCTCCGGCGCGACGGTCATGCTCGCCTTGCCGTAACGCAGCCACACCGCGCCCGCGAACAGGTACGCGGGCGCCTCGCAGCACCCCGCGCCGGGCCGGACCCAGAGGTAGACGGCCTGCTCGCCGCGCGACGCGTCGGCCGCGGCCCTCGCGGCAGCGAGGGTGCCCGCGTACTCGTGGTGCGACCGCAACGGCAGCGACTGCGCGTACGGAACGACGAGCGCGACGGCGCCGAACGCGACCGCGACGGCCTGGCGGACCGGCCCGTGCCGCAGCAGCGCGACGACACCGACCGCGGCGAGAACGGCCAGGCCTGGCAGCACCGTAGGGACGAAGCGGCGGCCCCAGAACATCAGGTCGGGACTGATCCGCGGGTCGACAAGGTACGGCGCGCCGAGCAGCGCGGGTGTGAGAAGCAGCCAGCGCGCGGCGCGTTGCGGTGGCCTGGTCAGGTGCGCGATGCCGACGACGGCGAGCGCGATGCCCGGCCAGGTGACGAACATCGCGATGCGCCAGACCGTGTACTGGTCGTAGCCGGCGGCGAGGCCGCCGTAGACGAGCGACTCGGGCTGCGGCGCCGCCACCTGCCGGACGAGCAAAGCAACGAGGAACCCGACGGTGGCGGTGACCAGCAGGCGCCCGGTCCGGCGCGTCGGCGGCGGCCACGGCCGGCGCCAGCCGTAGCGCGCGACGACGGCCGCGACGGCGAACGCGAGCACGCCGAGGAGCAGGCCGCCGAGGCGAGGGACTCCGTTGCGGTGCGTGTACGCGGCGGCGAGACCGTAGGCCTGCCAGGCCGCGACCGGGGTGAGGAGCGCGAGGCCGGCGACGTACGGCCCGGCGCCGCGGCGGCGGGCGGCGTACAGACCGAGCGCTGCGGTGACCCCGAAGAGCACGGTGACGACGCCGTCGGGCCGGGCGAGCCAGACGGACGCGGTGAACACGCCGGCGAGTACCGCAGCGGTCCGGGCCCGCGCGTCGACGGCGACGACGGCCGCGAGCAGCGCCGCGCCGACGCCGAGCTGCGCGAGCACCTCGGGCCCGGGGACCTTGGCCTGCCAGACGTTCAGCATGTTGCCGGCGAGCAGCGCGACGGCGAGCGCCCCCGCGAGCGGTCTCGTGGCGCGGCGGACCGCGAGGCCGAACGCCGCCAGCGCGACGATCCCGAGGCACGGCCCGAGCAGCCGTAGCCCGCCCTCGCCCCCGAGGTCGAGCGCCGTCGCCGCGAGCGACGGCTCGGTGAGGAAGAACCCGGCCAGCGTGGTGCCCGCGGGCTCGGGGTGCATGCCGGGCACCCGCTGTCCGTCGAGGAGCGGGCGCAGCGTCGTACCGGCCGGGAGGTGCCCGAGCGGGTCGGGGACGTGCACGGTGCCGCTGCGGGCGATGGCGTAGGCGTTGTACGCGTAGACGCCCGGGTCGCGGTCGCTGCTGCCGTACGGGAACGCGGGCGCGAGCATCACCGCACCCGCGACCGCCGCGCCGAGGACGATCAGCGCGCCCGCGCGATCAGGTGCGGCGTACCGCCAGGCCCGAGCGACGCCCGCGACCGCGAGCGTCGCTCCGACGAGGGTGACCGCGAACGCAGCGCCGGTGGAGTGGCCGCCGTTGACGGCGAGCAGCAGCGAACCCGCGGCCGTCCAGACGACGAATGCCGCCGCGGCGAGTACCCCGGCCTCCGCACGCGTCGCCCCCGCAAGTCCGGGGCCCCCGCGGGCGCGCGGAGCGCGGTCGTGGGGTGAGGTCACGCGTCGACCGGATCGCCGGTGAGCAGGCCGCGCAACCGCGCGGCAAGCACGTCCCAGCGCCAGTTGTCCTCGACCCAGGCGCGGCCCTTCGCGCCCATCGCAGCGGCCTGCCCGGGATCGGCGAGCAACGCGGAGACCTCGCGGGCGACCGCGTCGACGTCGCGGCCGTCGACGACGACGCCGGTCTCGCCGTCGAGCACCGCGTCGGGCGCGCCACCGGAGCTGCCCGCGACGACGGGGAGCCCGGTCGCGGCGGCCTCCAGGTAGACGATGCCGAGGCCTTCGACGTCGATGCCGCCGAGCCGGGTGCGGCACGGCATGGCGAACACGTCGCCCGCGGCGTAGTGCGCGGGCAGCTCGGCCCAGGGAACCGACCCGGTGAACCGCACGTGGTCGGCGACACCGCGTTCGATCGCGAGGCGCTGCAGCCGTGGCATGTCGGGGCCGCCGCCGACGACGAGCAGCGCGGCACCAGGCACGACCGCGCGGATCCCGGGCAACGCGCGGACGAGAACGTCCTGGCCCTTGCGCGGCACGAGCCGCGACACGCAGACCACGGTGGGCCGGTCGCCGAGCGCGAGCTGGCGGCGCACGTCCTCGCGGCCCGCGCCCGGGTGGAACACGTCGGTGTCGACACCGCTGGGCAGCTGCGCCAGCGTCGCGCGCGGGCCGAGCGCGGGGGCGAGGCGGGCGCGGGTGTAGTCGCCGAGGTACGTGACGACGTCGTTGAGCCGGCCGATCCGGCGCAGCACCTGGCGCGCGCCGGGCACGCGGGCCCAGCCGACCTCGTGTCCGTGCGTCGACGCGACGAGGCGACCGACGTCCTGGCGCAGCGGACCCGCCAGCAGGCCCAGCGGCGCGGCGGCTCCGAACCACACGGCGTCGCAGCTCTCGGCGCGCGCGATGTCGCGGGCGCGGCGCAGCACGTCGGGCACCGGCAGCATGAGCGACGTCGGGTGGCGGACGACGGGGAACGGCTGTTCCGCGTCGAAGAGCGCGTCGCGCTTCCACTTCGGCGCGTAGACGACGACCTCGCCCGGCGGCAGCCGTACCGCGAGCGCGTGCACGAACTGCTGGATGCCGCCGGGCCGCGGCGGGAAGTCGTTCGTGACGACGAGCGTCCTCATCGCGCCGCCGCCCACGCGCGGGCGAGCGCGATGCGTTCCGGGCTGGACGGATGGGTGAAGAACAACGCGTAGCCGATCGGGTTGGGGTCGAGGTCGGAGAGGTTGGTGCGCGCCAGCCGCTGCTCCGACGTGACGAACGTCCGGACGTCGCCGGTCAGGTCGAGCGAGTGGACGTCGGCACGCGCCTCGATCCGGCGGGACACGAGGTTCTGCGCCGGGCTCGTGCCGAACCCCGTTGCCGCGATCGCGAACAGCACGAACCCGAGCACCCGCGGGTCGCCCGCGCCGTCGGCGTGGATGCGGTCGAGCAGCCGCGGTGCGGTGAGCAGCAGGTAGAGACCGGCGATCGCGGCGGCCGCGCCGAGGGCTCCGATCAGCGTGCCGTTGCGGACGTCGTGGTGCTTGACGTGACCGAGCTCGTGCGCGACGACGAGCTCGACCTCGGCGGGCGTCGCGTGCTCGACCAGCGTGTCGTACAGGACGATCCGGCGGGTGCGGCCGTAGCCGGAGACGTACGCGTTGAGCGCGGTGGTCCGCCGCGACGCGTCGGCGACGAGCACCTCGCGGACGGGCAGGCCGTCGCGGTCGGCGAGCGCGAGCAGCTCGGTCCGCAGCGGTCCCGCGGGCAGCGGCGTGAACGTGTTGAAGAGCGGCTCGACGACGACCGGGTAGGCGTACGACACGACGCAGACGAGCGCCGCGGCGGCGAGACCGCCCCAGGCCCACCAGGTGCGCGGCGCGGCCTTCGCGATGCCGACCAGACCGACGGCCGCGACGACGACGAGGACGCCACCGACGAGCGCGCCCTTGAGCTGGTCGACGGTCCACGACGCCCACGTCTGGGTGGACAGGCCGTACCGCCGCAGCGCGACCTCGGCGCGCGCGTCGAGCGGCACGGTGACGAGTCGCGGCAGGAGCGAGAGCGCGAGCCCGCCGAGCGCCGCCCGGACCGCCCACGGCCCGGGCACGACGTCGACCACCCGCGCGCCGAGCCGGGTCAGGCCGAGGACCGCGGCGGCGACGAGACCGAGGGCGAGCGCGGCGTACGCGGGCGGGCGCACCGCGCGGTGGAACGCCACCTCGCGGGCGATGTCGGCCGGCGTGAAGTCACGGAGCGGGTCGGGCGCGATGCGCGGCGCGTGCGCGCCCAGGGGGTGCCACGGCGTCGTCACGAGGATCAGTACGAGGACCGCCGCGCCGAGGAGGAGGAACGCGACGAGTGCGGGGAGGCGGGGCGCGTTCACCCGAGGGTCTGCTTCACGTACGACCGCCACGCCGCGGTGAACGACTCGGGGGTGGTCTGGAGCACACTGCGCATCGCCTCGATCTCCGGGTGCGCTCCGCCGATCCCGCCGGTGGTCCGGTAGAAGTCGAGGAGCCCCGTCTGGCCGACGCGCTCGGCGATGAGGCGGACGGCGAGCCAGGACGACTCGTACGCCTGGGCGAGCCGCGGGTTGCCGCCGCCGAAGTCCGTGTCGGCGGGCAGCGCGGTCGGGGCGTGGCCGTTGCGGACGTCGGTGGCGAGCTCCTGGCAGATCGCCCGCGCGGACAGGCCGGTGCCGAGGTACCCGACGTAGTCGGCAAAGCCCTCGACGAGCCAGGTCGGCACGCCCGGGCCGCTCGCGTCGCGCGTCGCGACGTGGGTCACCTCGTGGGTGAGGACGACGCGGCGACCGTTCGTCCCGAGCTTGCGGAAGTTGGGCGGGTTGACGATGACCCGGTTGCCGACCGGGTGGTTGCCGGTGTCACCGGGCAGCTCCGCGACGGACACCGCCGCGATCCGCGACAGGTCGGTGTCGTCGCCGAGGATCGCGGCGAGCTCCTTCTCGGTGTCCGGCACGGAGACGACGACCCGTTGCGACCAGCCGGTCCCCCAGACCTTGGTGACGCGCGGCACGGCGGCGTCGGCCTGCCGCGCGATGTCGCGCAGCAACGACGAGTGGCCCGGGTGGCCGAGGACGAGCGAGCGGGTACCGCGGACGACCGAGACGTGGCCGAAGTCCCAGAGGTCGCGCGCGGTCCTCCGGCCCGGCGTCGCGGCGAAGTCGGCGTCGTTCGCGACGAGCCAGGCGTCGCCGCGGCGGACGAACGTGAAGTACTGGTCGACCGCCGTCGGCGCGTCGTCGTACCCCGTGAGCTGGTAGCGCAGCGTCGTCCGCGGCGACCACGCCTCGGCGGCGTAGTGGCGCAGCCGCGGGTCGTCCGAGCCGACCGCGTCGTCGTCGTCGACGTCGTACCGCCAGGACGCGAGCGGCATCTCGGCGAGCGCGTCGAACACGGCGAGCTGGCTCGTGACGAACGCCGGGTTGGCGTCGTCGAGCGTGCCACGGAACGCGACGCGGTCGCGGGCGCGGATGGCGGCCGCGCGGCGGCCGACGAGGGCGGCGACGGCGTTCGCGCGCATCGCGGCGGCGCGGTCGTCGCGGCCCCGGCTCGGGCCGGGTCGTGGCGCCGCGGAGGCGGCCGGCTTGGGCCGGGTGCGGACGTCCTGGGTGACGAGGACCGTCGCCGCGGCGATCTCGAACACGGCGAACGCGACCACCGCCGCGAGCGCCCACCTCGGCCGGCGCCTCGCGGGCGGTGGCGCGGGAGCGGCGAGACCGTCCACGGGCTGGATCGTATGGTCCGTCACGGCGTCAGCCGAGGAGCACGGCGAGCGCGTCGCGTGCCGTGCGAATCGCGGCGGCCGCGCTGCGGGCGGCGCGCAGCCGCGCCGCGTCGGCGGACGACAGGGACCTGCGCGCCGCGGTCAGGCCGGCCCGCTCGGTGAGGACGACGTACGCGTTCGCCGCCTCGTCCTGGTTGCGGTACCAGCCGTTCGACGCGCGGGCGAGCCAGAGGAGCTGGTTCTCGTCGAGGGATTCGTAGCGCGGCCAGACGGTGGCGATGACGGTGGCGTACGAGTGGAGCTGGCCGAGCTCGTCGCGCCCCGCCGTCACGACGCCCTGGACGGCGGCCTGCTGGGTCGCGTCGAGCCCCTCGTCGCCGGCGGCTCCGAGGGCGGCGACGGCGCGGTCGTACGTCGTGACGTCCTTGCCGAGCCGGCGGGCCGCGGCGGCCGCCTTGCTCACCGCCGCCGCGGCGGCGGGCCGGCGGCCGCGCACCGCGGTCCGGTCGCCCCTGACCGCGACGGCGTCGACGTCGTCGAGACGCTCGGCGGCGAGGCTGATCGCCGCGGCGTCGTCGGCGAGGTGCTGGCGGGCGGTGTTGAGGTCGGTGATCGCGGCGGACAGGCGCTCGAGGAACCGCGTCTGCACGGCTTCCCGCGGCTCGCCGTGCCCGGACTCGCATCCGGCGAACGCCAGGACGGCGAGCAGGGTTGCGGCGATCGCGGTGGCGCGGCGGGTCACCGCTTCGGCCGCGCGCGCGGCCGGGCGACGGGCTTGTCGACGTGGCCGAGCGCGGCGGCGTACAGGTCGAGCGCGGTCAGCGTCCGCGTCGCGGGCACCCATCCCCACTCGGCCCGCCGGGTCTTGCCGCGGCTGGTGACGGTGATCGCGACGACCCAGGTGCCGTCGGGCTTGCGGAACGCCGTCCAGTCGTCCGCCTCCGGCTGCCGGGCGCCCTTGGCGGCGAGGTTGGCGGTGACCGCCGCGCCGAGCGGCGCCTTGCTCGCGCCGAGCCGGGCCCGGGTCAGCGTGCCCTCGCGGGCGGCGTCGACGACGAGCGCTCGCTCGGACAGCACCGGGCCGTAGAAGCGGGTGACGCGGTCGACGGCGACGCCGGCGGCGCGGGCGACGCGCTCGGGTGCCTGGCCGGCCCGCAGGCGCGCCTGGATCTCGCGGGGCGAGAGACGGCTCTCGACGGGGGGCTTCGACGCCACGTCCTCGGCGGCCTGGCCGGTCGGCTCCGGGTCTGCCGGCGGCGCGGCGGGCTTGCGGTTCAGCTCGCCGTTCAGGGCCCTACGGAGGCGGGCGTTGACCGGGAGCAGGTACGCCCCTTTGAGCGAACCCTTGGTCGGCGTGACGACGAGGTGCTTACCGTCGGAGGACAGCGCGACGACGTGGAGTTCGCGCACGCGCTCGTACCCCTCGCCTCGCTCGACGGGCCTACCGGCCGGACCCGCCCATGATCCCGCGCCGCCCCGACATGGGACAACCCGACAGGCCCGGGACGGCCGTCAGAGTCGTACGGCGCCCGCGTAGTCGCCGCGGTCCATCCCCCGGACGCTCACGACGTCGCCACTGTGCGGGGCGGCGATGTACCGGCCGCCGCCGATGTAGATGCCGACGTGGTGGATCGGGCTGCCGAAGAACACCA
>CBQZLL010000053.1:0-13907 GCA_967749945.1 uncultured Frankiaceae bacterium | reverse complement strand
GCGATGCCGAGACCGCGCCGCTGCCCCACGGTGAACTGGTGCGCGCCGTCGTGCCGGCCGACCACTGACCCGTCGGTGTCCAGGACATCCCCTGGCACGACGCCGACGCGGTCGCGCAGCCAGCCCGCGGTGTCGCCGTCGGCGATGAAGCACACGTCGTACGAGTCGGTCTTGTCGGCGACCAGCAGCCCGCGCGCGGCCGCCTCGGCGCGCACCTCGGACTTCACGCTGTCGCCCAGCGGGAACAGCGACGCCGCGAGCTGCGCGGGCGTGAGGACGCCGAGGACGTACGACTGGTCCTTGGCCTGGTCGGCCGCGCGGTAGAGCGCGCCGCCGTCGAGCCGCGCGTAGTGACCGGTGCAGATCGCGTCGAACCCGAGCGCGAGCGCCTTGTCGAGGACGGCGGCGAACTTGATGCGCTCGTTGCAGCGCAGGCACGGGTTCGGCGTCCGGCCCGCTGCGTACTCGGCGACGAAGTCGTCGACGACGTCGGCGCGGAAACGTTCGGCGAGATCCCAGACGTAGAACGGGATGCCGAGCACGTCGGCCGCGCGTCGCGCGTCGCGCGCGTCCTCCAGCGTGCAGCAGCCGCGCGCACCGTGCCGCGTCGACGCGGGCATGGCGGAGAGGGCGAGATGGACGCCGGTGACGTCGTGGCCCGCGTCGACCGCGCGGGCCGCCGCGACGGCGGAGTCGACGCCGCCCGACATCGCGGCGAGGACCTTCACGGGCGTGGCGGGAGACCGGCGCGGCGGGCGCGTTCGACGACGGGACCGATCGCGTCGGCGACCGCCGCGACATCGGACTCCGTCGTCGGGTGCCCGAGGCTGAACCGCAGCGACCCGGTCGCCAGGTCCTCGTCGGCGCCCATCGCGATGAGCACGTGCGACGGGCGCGCGATGCCCGCGGTGCAGGCCGAGCCGGTCGACACCTCGATGCCACGCGCGTCGAGCAGCAGCAGCAACGAGTCGCCCGCGCAGCCGGGGAACGACACGTGCGCGTTGCCAGGCAGCCGGTCGACCGGATCGCCGTTGAGGGTCGCGTCGGGAACACCCGCGAGCAACGCCTTGACGAGCGAGTCGCGCAGGCCGGCGAGATGCACCGCGCGCTCGACGCGTTGCTCGACGGCGAGGCGTACGGCCGTGCCGAGCCCGACGATGCCGGGCGTATCGAGGGTGCCCGAGCGCGCGCGTTCCTGGCCGCCGCCATGCAGCAGCGGCGTACACGCGACGCCGGTACGCAGCAGCAGCGCGCCGACGCCCTTCGGGCCGCCGATCTTGTGGCCGGAGAGGGTGAGTGCGTCGACGCCGCTCGCCGCGAAGTCGACGGGGAGCTGGCCGATCGCCTGCACCGCGTCGGTGTGGAACGGCACGGACGCCGCCGCCGCGACCGCGGCGAGCTCGGCGACGGGCTGCACGGTGCCGACCTCGTTGTTCGCCCACATCACGGTGACGAGCGCGACGTCGTCGCCGAGCACCGCCGCCAGGTCGGCGGGTGCGACCCGGCCGAGCTCGTCGACGGGCAGCCAGGTGACCGTCGCGTCCTCGTGCTCGACCAGCCACTCGACGGCGTCGAGGACCGCGTGGTGCTCGACCGCGCTCGCGACGATCCGCCGTCGCGCGGGGTCGGCGGCGCGGCGGGCCCAGTAGATGCCTTTGACCGCGAGGTTGTCGGACTCCGTACCGCCGCCGGTGAAGATGACCTCGGACGGGCGCGCGCCGAGGGCGAGCGCGATCGCCTCGCGTGCCTCCTCGACCGCGCGGCGGGCGCGGCGGCCGGAGGCGTGCAGCGAGGACGGGTTGCCGGGCTCCGCGGCGAAATACGGCGTCATCGCCGCCAGGACCTCGGGGAGCATCGGCGTCGTCGCGGCGTGATCGAGATAGACCATCGATGCACAACTCTACCGGCGTACGACGACGCGCCGCCCCTCGGTATCGCCGGGTGGGCGCCGGGCGGCCAGTTCGTCGGGCGTGAGCACGACGACCTGCGAGGGCGTTACGCCCGCCACGGAACGTACGTCGCGGTACACGCCGACAGCCGCGTCGGTCTCGTCACCGGTCGGCGCGATCAGGACCACGAGGTCGCTGTCGTGCTCGCGCGGCGACGGCACGACCTCGACCAACCAGTCGACGAGGTCGGTACGTCCGCTCAGCGCGCCCGCGACCGACCGTAGGTCGACGTGCTCCTCGCCTTGCCGCAGGCCGACGCGGACGTGCAGGTGCGACGTCTTCACCGTCGCGGGGACGCGGGGCACCGTCCGCCCGCAGGCCGGGCAGGCGCCGGTCGCGATCGGCTCGTCCACGACGTCGCCCGTCCGCCAGCGGAGCAACGCGCTGCCGCGGAAGCCGAGCTGCGTCAGCGTGACCTCGCCGCCGCGCGTCGCGGGCTGCCCGGTCTCCGGGTCGACCAGCTCGACCAGGTCGAGGTCGGGGTACGTGTGCCAGCCCGTCGACGCCGTCGCGCTCTCGCGGCACTGCGCCCACATGACCCGGCCCTCGTCCGGGCCCCAGAGTCCGAGGACCGTCGCGCCCTTCGCCAGGTCGCGTACTGCGTCGATCGCGTCCCCGTCGGCCACACCGACGAGCAGCACCGTCGTGATGCCGCTGAGGTCGACGACGTCGAGGATCCCGACGGCTTCCTCCGGGCGTACGGCGAGCACCGTCGCGTCGACGAGCCGGACGGTCTCCGCGACCGCGTCCGGGGCCGCTCCAGGGAACAGCGCCGGCGACCCCGCGGCGATGGCGGCGTACGTGAGGAACACGTGGTCGAGCGACGCGGCCACCGGCACCGCGGAGACGACGACGTCCGCGTGGTCGAGACCGAGCACCGACCAGGCGCGCGCCCCGGCGCGGGCGACGACGTCGAGGTCGCTGCGCGTCGATGCGATCGGGAACCGCAACGCGCGCCCCGCGAAGTGGTACGTCGTCGGGCGGGTCCGCGTCTCGACCGCGCGGCGGTACGCGTTGTGGCCGGTGAGCCGGTGGACCATCGCCTTGCGCAGGTCGGGGCCGTACGCGTGCAGCGCGAACCCCGCCTCGTCGGCCTGTAGCACGAGCCGGGCCGCGTCGGCCGGGTCGCCCGACGGGCACACGTCGCGTTCGCCGACGGCCGGGAGCTTGGTCAGATCGGCGGCCTTCTCGATGGACGCGGCCTTGGTCCGCAGCGCGGCGAAGCGGTCGCGCCAGAACGGCGAGAACGGCCCGACCGCGTCGCGCAGCTGCCGCCGGAGCGCGGCGTCGCGTACCTTCGCCTGTTGCTCGGGCGTCCGGCGGTCCCAACCTGGCATGCGGGCAACCCTAGCGGGCACACCGCCACTGCGTTGTGTGCGGGATTCGACGGCTCTAGCCGGTCGAATCCCGCACACAACGGGAGGTCGGGGCGGCTATGCCTTGCGCTTCGCGATCTCCTCGGTGAGCTGCGGGACGACGTTGAACAGGTCGCCTACGACACCGAAGTCGACGATGGAGAAGATCGGCGCCTCCGGGTCCTTGTTCACCGCGACGATGGTCTTGGACGTCTGCATGCCCGCGCGGTGCTGGATCGCACCCGAGATGCCGAACGCCATGTAGAGCTGAGGCGACACGGTCTTGCCGGTCTGGCCGACCTGGTTCTGGTGCGGGTACCACCCGGCGTCGGTCGCGGCGCGCGAGGCACCGACCGCCGCGCCGAGCAGGTCGGCGAGCTTCTCGATGAGCGCGAAGTGCTCGGCGCCACCGAGACCGCGCCCGCCGGACACGATGATCGACGCCTCGGTGAGGTCGGGGCGGCCGCCCTTCTCCTCGACCACGCGGTCGACGACCTTCGCGGCCTTCGCGGAGTCGGACAGCGTCACCGACACGGTCTCTTCGGCGGGCGTCGCGGGCGCCGCCTCGGGCGGGGTGCTGTTGGGCCGCAGGCAGATGACCGGCGTGCCGTGCGCGCGCGACTGCACGACCGTCGCGCCGCCGAAGATGCTCTGCGTCGCGACGAAGCCGTCGGCGACGTCGACCGCGTCGGTGAGCACGCCCGAGCCGGTCTTGATCGCGGTCCGCGCGGCGATCTCCTTGCCGTCGGGACTGCTCGCGACGAGCAGCGCCGCCGGTTGCTTCTCGGCGACGAGGTGCGCGAGCACCTCGGCGGCCGGCGCGACGACGTGGTCGGCGTAGTCGTCGCCCTCGGCGACGTACACCTTCTGCGCGCCGTACTCGGCGAGCTTGTCCTTCGCGGCGGCGTAGCCGCGGCCGACGAACACCGCGCTCGGCTCGCCCAGCGCGCGGGCCTTGGTGAGCATCTCCAACGTCACCTTCTTGGGGGTGCCGTCGGCGTGCTCGACGAGGACCAGGATCTCAGCCATGGGTACCGGGGGCTCCCTAGATGAACTTCTGCGACTGGAGGAACTCGGCGAGCTTCGCGCCGCCGTCGCCCTCGTCCCTGACGACCGTGCCGCTCTCCCGCGGCGGCCGCGCGGCGAACTCCACGACCTCGCTCTTGGACCCGCCGAGGCCGACCAGCGCCGGGTCGATCCCGGCGTCCGCGACGGTGAGCGTCGTCAGCGGCTTCGTCTTCGCGGCCATGATGCCCTTGAACGACGGGTACCTCGGCTCGTTGATCTTCTCGACGACGCTGACGACGGCGGGGGTGCGGCCCTCGACGACGTCGTAGCCGTTCTCCGTCTGCCGCTCGATGCGCACCGTCGTTCCCTCGACGGTGACCTTCCGGGCCATCGTGAGCTGCGGTACGCCGAGCTGCTCGGCGAGCATCGCCGGGACCACGGACATCCGGGCGTCGGTCGACTCCGACCCGGCGATGACGAGGTCCCACTCGATCGTCCCGAGTGCCTTCGCGAGCGCGTGCGACGTGCCGAGCGCGTCGGTGCCGTGCAACGCGTCGTCGCAGACGTGCACCGCCTTGTCGGCGCCCATCGACAGCGCCTTGCGGATCGTCTCCGTCGCCTTCGCCGGACCCATCGTCAGAACGGTGACCTCGCCGCCGTGCGCCTCCTTGAGCCGGAGCGCCTCCTCCACGGCATACTCGTCGATCTCGTTCATGACACCGTCGACGCTCGCGCGGTCGACGGTCTTGTCCGTGGGGTCGAGCTTTTTCTCGGCCCAGGTGTCGGGCACCTGCTTGACGCAGACGACGATGTTCATGGAACGAGAGGGTTGCTTGCGGACTGCTAGCAGTCAAACCGACGTTCGTGTCGGGTCGCCGACGGGGAGAGCGCATGAGCGAGCACAGCGGACCGGACGACACGGCCGCCGAGGAACCGCGGTCGGAGACGACGAACGTGCTCCGGGTCGCCGGCATGGCCACGCTGTTCGGCGACGCCGGCGAACGTGCCCGGGAGGTCGCCCCCGAGCTGATGAGCCTGGGCTTCGCGGACTCCGCCGCGTACGGGGAACGGCACTGGGCAGCGGAGGACGTCCGGCGGGTGCCGGAGCGCCCGGTGGCGCCCGGTGACCGCGCCGAGCTGTGGGAGCGGTTCAACGCCGACGGGACACCCGAGGACGCCACGGCGTTCGTCGTCGCCGTCCTCGGCAGTGGCCTGGAACGCGAGTCCGCGGCGGCCGCGGCGGCGCTGTGGCGGCCGGACCTCGAGTTCGCCGCCGGCGTCCGCGCGTTCCTCCGCGACGCCGTCCTCCTGCCCAGCTCGATCATCCCGACGCCGAAACCATCGCCGCCCGAGCCCGTGCCGTGGGACCCAGACTCCTGGCGGGCCGTCTACGACACCGCCGTGCACGCCGCCCCACGCGAGGCACCGAGCGTTCGCACGATCCGCACGCTCGCCCGGCTCCGGCTGCAACGCGCCCTCCGCTCGCCCGACCCGGTCACCCGTTCGCTCGCGAGCGCGGCCCTGCTCCCGATGGTGCGGAGCCGGCGCGCGGCGCCCCCGCCCGCCGCACCGGTCGCGCCGAGCACGGCGGTCGTGTCGACGTTGGTGCACGGCACCAAGGCCTGGATGGGCGACTGGTGGCGCCCGTCCGGTGCGTTCCACGACTACGTCCGCGACGACGTCCGGCCCGACCTGTACGGCGGGGGAGCGCCGTTCTCGTGGGACGGGGCGCTGCGCGCGAAGCACCGCGAGCGCGCCGGACGCGACCTCGTCGCGTGGGCGACCGCCGACGGGCGGCCCGGCCTGGACACCGTCTTCGCGCACAGCTACGGCGGCGAGATCGCGGCGCGCGCGGTGCTCGCGGGCGCCCCGGTGAACGGGCTCGTCCTGCTGAGCTCGGTCGTGAACGCGTACGTCGAGGCGGTCGCGAGCCGAGTCCCGGTCGTGGACGTGCGGCTGCGCTTCGACCCTGTGCTCGCGCTGGCGCTGGTCCGCCAACGGATCCGCGACCCGAACGTCACCGAGGTGCTGTTCGCCCGGTGGACTCCCGATCACAGCGAGACGCACGACGCCGACGCGTGGCACGACGAGGACGTCGTCCGCCGCGGTGGCCTCGCCAGTTAGCCTGCGGCGGTGACGACGCTGACGTTGACGGGCGAACGCACCTTGCCCGGCATCGCCGCGGAGAACTACTGGTTCCGCCGGCACGAGGTCGCGTACGACTGGCTCGCGCCGTGGTGCGTCGGCGCGCGGGTCGCCGACGCGGGCTGCGGCGAGGGCTACGGCGCAGCCCTTCTCGACCGCGTCGCGAGCACCGTCGTCGCGCTCGACTACGCACCCGACGTCCTCGCGCACGTCCGCTCGCGCTACCCCGAGCTCCACCCCGTCCGCGCCGACCTGCAGCGCCTCCCGGTCGCGGACGGCGCAGGCGAGGTCGTCGTGTCGTTGCAGACGATCGAGCACCTGCACGACCAGGCCGGGTTCGTCGCCGAGTGTGCGCGCGTGCTCCGCCCGTCCGGCACGCTCGTCGTCACGACGCCAAACCGACTCACGTTCTCGCCGGGGCGCGCAGTCCCGCTCAACCCGTTCCACACCCGCGAGCTGTCCGCCGCCGAGCTGCGCGACCTGCTCACGCCGGCGTTCGACGTGACGCGGCTGCTCGGCGTCTCCCACGGCCGCCGCATCCGCCGGTGGGAACGCCACCACGGCCCGCTCGTCGACGCGCAGCTCGTCTCGTCGTCCGACGGATGGCCGTACGCGTTGCGGCACTTCGTCGCGCAACTGCGCGCGGACGACTTCGCCGTGTCGGCGCACGACGTCGACGCGAGCCTCGACCTCCTCGCGATCGCGGTCCGCCGGTGACCGTTGGAACGTGCTGCGTCGTCCTGCACACGCACCTGCCGTGGCTCGCCCACGCGGGCGCCTGGCCGGTCGGCGAGGAGTGGCTGCACCAGGCGTGGGCGACGTCGTACGACCCGGTCACCGAGCTGCTCGAACGCCTCGCCGCCGAGGGCCGCACCGACGTCCTCACCCTCGGCGTCACGCCGGTCGTCGCGGCGATGCTCGACGACCCGTACCTCCTGCGCGAGCACCACACCTGGCTCGGCACCTGGCAGGTCCGCGCCGCCGGGCTCGCCGCCCGCCCGGACGCGTCGCCCGCATTACGTGCTGTCGCGGCGTACGAGTGGCGGCTCGCGACTCGCGCACTCGAGCGGTTCGAGTCGCGGTGGCGGCATGGTGGCGCGCCGGTGCTCCGCGCGCTCGCCGACGCGGGCGTCGTCGAACTGGTCGGCGGCCCGGCGACGCACCCGTTCCAGCCGCTGATCGCGGACGACCGGCTCGTCGACGCGCAGCTTCGCGTCGGGCTCGATGACGCCGCGATTCGCCTGGGCGCCAGACCTTCCGGCATCTGGGCGCCGGAGTGCGGCTACCGGCCAGGACTCGAGACGCACTACGCGCGGCACGGCGTCACGCATTTCCTCGCCGACGGCCCGACGCTGCTCGGATCAGGCGTCGCGACGAGCGCGGCATACACCGTCGGTGAGTCGGACGTCGTCGTGTTCGGCCGCGACCTCGACGTGACGTACCGCGTGTGGTCGCCGCGCTCCGGCTACCCGGGCGGGCGGTGGTACCGCGACTTCCACACGTTCGACCACGGCAGCGGCTTCCGGCCCGCGCGCGTGACGAGCCGTCGTACGGCGCCGGAGGCGAAACGCCCGTACGACCCGGACGCCGCGCGCGCCGCGACGCGCGCGGACGCCGTGGACTTCGTTCGCGTCGTCGTCGAACGGCTGCGCGCGCTCGGTCCCGACGCGCTGACGGTCGTCGCGTACGACACCGAGCTGTTCGGCCACTGGTGGCACGAGGGACCGGCCTGGCTCGAACAGGTCCTGCGCCTCCTGCCGGAGGCGGGTGTCCGGCTCACGACGTTGCGCCGCGCGACCGACCTCGTCGCCGGTCGGGTCGACCTCAAGCCGGGGTCGTGGGGCTCCGGCAAGGACTGGCGGGTATGGGAGGGCGAGGCAGTCGCCGACCTGCTCGCCGAGTCGCGCGACGGACAACGCCGCCTGCTCGACGTCGTCGACAAGCGGCACCGCGACGACCCGCGACGCGGCCGTGACGCGGCACTCGACCAGCTGGCGCGCGAAGCGTTCCTCGTCATGTCGAGCGACTGGGCGTTCTGCGTCTCCAAGGACTCGGCGGCCGCCTACGCGCGGGCCCGGCACGAGACACACGTCCGCCGGTTCGACGAGCTTGCCGACGCACTGGAGTCACGACACGAGAGGCGCGCATCCGCTGTGGCACAACGGTTCCGGGCGACCGACGGGCCGTTCGGCCACCTCGACGCGCGGACGTTCTGACAGGATGCGACTCCGATGAACGTCCTGATGCTGTCGTGGGAGTACCCGCCGCGGGTCGTCGGCGGCCTGGGCCGCCACGTCCACGCGCTGGCGACCTCGCTCGCCCGCCAGGGACACCAGATCGTGGTCGTGAGCCGCGACCACCCCGACGCGCCGGCCGACGCCGTGGTCGACGGCGTCCGCGTCGTGCGAGTGACCGAGGACCCGCCGCTCGTGCCGTTCGAGGAGCTGCTCGCCTGGGTCATGGCGTTCAACCACTCGGTGACGCGGGCCGCGCTGCGCGTCCTCGACGGCTTCGAGCCGGACCTCGTGCACGCCCACGACTGGCTCGTCGCGCACGCCGCGACGACGCTCAAGGAGTCGACCCGCGTCCCGCTCGTCGCGACCGTGCACGCCACCGAGGCCGGGCGGCACCAGGGCTGGCTGCCGGGACCGCTCAACCGCGCGATCCACTCGGTCGAGTGGTGGCTGACGTACGAGGCGCGGCGGGTCGTGACCTGCTCGGCGTACATGCGCGACGAGGTGCTGCGGCTGTTCGCGCTCCCGCCCGAGAAGGTCGACGTCATCCCGAACGGCATCGACCCAGCGCACTGGCACGCCGACCCGACCCGGGTCGCGGCGCTCCGCGCGCACCTCGCGTCGGACGGTGCACCGTTGCTGCTGTACGCCGGGCGGCTCGAGTACGAGAAGGGCGTGCACACGGTCCTCGAAGCGCTGCCACGGCTGCGGCGGCGCCACCCCGGCGTACGGCTCGTCATCGCGGGCGTCGGCACGCACGAGGACGAGCTCCGCGCGATGGCGCGGTCGTTGCGCGTCGGGCGCGCGGTCGACTTCCTCGGCTTCATGTCGCCGGAGGATCTCGCGGTGCTCGCGGCGGCGACCGACATCGCGATCGTGCCGTCGCTGTACGAGCCGTTCGGGATGGTCGCGCTGGAGTGCGCGGCGGCGGGCACCCCGCTCGTCGTCGCCGACACCGGCGGGCTCCGTGAGTTCGTGTCGCCGGGCGTCACCGGCGTGCGTTTCCCGCCGGGCAACCCCGGCGCGCTCGCCGACGCGGTGACCCGCCTGCTCGGCGACCAGGTGCTCGCGCAACGACTCGCCCGCGACGCGCGCGACCTGCTCGCCCGCGACTACACGTGGGACGCAATCGCCCGCCGGACCGCGACGGTGTACGAGCGAGCGGTCCGCGAGGAGCGCGCGCTACGGGCCGGGTTCGTCGCCGAGGCGAAGGTGCCGTTGCGGGTGCTGTACGGCGACAGCCGGCTGCTGGAGACCGGCGACCCCGGGGCGTGACCCGTCAGTCCCGGGTCACGGCCGCGCCGCCGACCGCTTCGCGGCGGCCGTTTCGCTCGCCGCTTTGGCGACCTTGCGCGCGATGTCGGCGTGCGCCGCGCGCTGCGCCTCGGCGGCGCGGTAGTCGTCGAGCCGGTTGCCGACGACCCGCGCCGGGATGCCGACCGCGATCGAGTACGGCGGCACGTCCTTGTTCACCAGCGCGTGCGCGGCGACGACGGACCCCTCGCCGACGTGGACGCCACGCAGGATCGACGCCTTCGCGCCGATCCAGACGTCGCGTCCGATGCGGACCGGCGACTTGACGATCCCCTGGTCCTTGATCGGGACGTGGATGTCGGAGAACAGGTGATCGAAGTCGCAGATGTAGACCCAGTCCGCCGCGAGCGCCGCCTCGCCGAACTCGATGTCGAGGTAGCAGTTGACGGTGTTGTCCTTGCCGAACACGCACTTGTCGCCGATCCGCAGGTTGCCTTCGTGACAGCGGATCGCGTTGCCGTTGCCGACGTGCACCCACCGGCCCACGACCATCCGGCCGAAGCCCTTCCGGGCGTAGAGCTCGACGTTCTTCCCGAGGAACACGAACCCCTCGGTCACGATGTGCCGGTTGCGCAGCCGCCAGACGAAGAACCGCCAGTACCTGACGAGGTACCAGGGACTCCACGCCCGGTTGCGCCACACCCATCGCAGCGACGCCCACGTCAGGTAACGGGCCTGGCGCGGGTCGCGACTCACGGTCTCGTGCCCGTCACGAGCGCGTTGTAGAAGAACGCGTCCGGTACGACCCGGCGCAGCAACGTCTCGTCGAGCCAGGTGAGCCGCCGCCAGGTCGTGAACGCGAAGAGCTTCCAGCGGTACCCGAGCCGCTCCGGGTTGAGCGCGTACTCGACCGTCCGGATCGGCCACCCCGCCCAGGCGGCGGTCAGCTCCTCGGCCTCGGTCCGTACGTCCACCGCGCCCGCGGCCAGCGCGAGCCGGCCGAGCGACGACGGGTGGAACGTGTGCAGGTCGACGACCGCCTCCAGCGCCGCCGCCGCGGAGGACGCGGCGAGCTCGTCCTCGGGGCGGCCCCAGCCGCGCAGGCCGGGCAGGTGCGAGACCTTCGTCGCGGCGACCCACGCGGCGTGCGACAGGCGGCGGGCGACCACGTCGCCGTACGTCGTCGGCTCCCCCGCGATCACGAACCGGCCGCCCGGCTTCAGCACCCGGACGACCTCCCGCAGCGCCTGCTCGACGTCGGGGACGTGGTGCAGCACGGCGTGCCCGACGACGAGGTCGAACGTCGCGTCGTCGTACGGCAGCCGTTCCGCGTCGGCGACGCGACCGTGGACGGTGAGACCGAGCGACGCGGCGTTGCGCTCGGCAACCGACACCATGCCCGGCGAGATGTCGGTGACGTGCGCCTCGCCGATCACCCCGGCGAGCATGAGGTTCAACGTGAAGAAGCCGGTGCCGCAGCCGACTTCGAGGACCGTGGCATACGGCCAGCCGCCGGTCCCGGCCATCCGCGCGAACCGGCCGCGGGCATAGTCGATACAACGCTCGTCGTAGCTGATCGACCACTTCTCGTCGTACTGCTCCGCCTCGTAGTCGTGGTAGACGACATTCGCCTGCTTAGCGTCCAACGAACTCCGCCTTGCCCGGGCCGTTCTCGACGAACGACGTCATGCCGATGGCGCGGTCCTCCGTCGCGAACAGTCCGGTGAACACCTTGCGCTCGATCCGCAGCCCGCTGTCGAGGTCGACCTCGAGGCCCTCGTCGATCGCCTCCTTCGCCGCGCGCAGCGCGAACGCCGGGCCGGTGGTGAAGCGCGACGCCATCTCGACGGCGGCGGCGTAGACGTCGTCGGGCGCGACGACCCGGTCGACCAGACCGATGGCCAGCGCCTCGTCGGCCTCGACGAACCGGCCGGTGAAGATGATGTCCTTGGCGCGCGCAGGTCCGACCAACCGAGGCAGCCGCTGCGTGCCGCCCGCGCCGGGGATGATGCCGAGCAGGATCTCCGGCTGGCCGATCTTCGCGTTGTCGCCGCAGACCCGGAAGTCGGCGGTCAGCGCGAGCTCGCAACCACCGCCGAGCGCGTAGCCCGTGATGGCCGCGACGACCGGCTTCGGAATCCGCGCGACCGCCGTGAACGAGTCCTGCAGCGCGCCCGCGCGGGTGACCATGTCGGCGTACGTCATCGTCGCCATCTGCTTGATGTCCGCGCCGGCCGCGAACACCTTCGGGCCGCCGTAGACGACGACCGCACGGACATCGTCGCGGTCGGACGCTTCGGCCGCGGCGGCGCGCAGCTCGTCCTGCACCTGGGCGTTGAGGGCGTTCATCGGCGGGCGGTCGAGCCGGATCGTGCCGATGCCGCCGGCCACTTCGAGGCGTACGAATTCCATGCGGCGCAGCCTAGTAGGGCTTGGCGAAACGCTCGTCGCGGCGTGCTTCGCCAGCCCACATCTCGTGATCTTGGCGATGTTCCGCACGCATATGGTGCACAACCTCGCCAAGATCACGAAGTTCTGGGACAGCCGAACGGATCCGAGCCGTTTCGCCACCCGTCAGGCGCGCGCGTCGGCCGCGACCAAGGCGGCCGCGAGGGCGTCGAGGTCGGCTCCGAACCGCGGCACGGGCACGACGACGACGTCGTACGGCGCGTCGACCGGCACCGTCGACACGATCCGGGCGAGCCCGCTGTCCTCCGCCGCCGCGAGCAGGTCGGCGACCCGGCGGCGACCGGCCAGGTGGATGACGGTGTGCGCGCCGTCGAGGACGGCGCCGAGACGTTCCGCGTCGGACCACGCGGCGAGCGCGGTCGGAACGCCGAGGTCGCCGACCTGCTTGTCGACGACGGCGCGGACCTCCGCGCGTTCGGCGACCAGCCGCGCGACGACGCGCCGCCCCAGCGGCGTCTCCGCCGCCGTGACCACGACCGGCAAACCGACCTCCTCGTGCTCACCGAGCGGCTAGCGTGGCACACGTGACCCTGCGTGCCGTGCCACCCGTCGCGTGGCACACGACGACAGTGGAGGGCGCGCCCGTCCGCTGGCTGGAGACCGGCGACGGCGACCCGCTGCTGTTCCTCCACGGCTGGGGCCTGACGCCGCGCGTGTACGCCCGCGCCGTGACGCCGCTCACCCGTGCAGGGATTCGCGTGATCGCGCCCGAGCTGCACGGGCGCACGCTCGATGAGTACGCGGACCGCGCGGCGGCGTTCCTCGACGCGCTCGACCTCGACCGCCCGGCGTTCGTCATGGGCCACTCGCTCGGCGGCGGTGTCGCGATCCGGCTCGCGATGCGCCGCCCCGACCTGGTCCGTTCGCTGACTCTCCTCAACAGCGTCGGCGGCGCGCCCGGACGGCGGTCCGGCATGACCGCGCGGCCGTGGTGGCAGTGGGCCGTCGGCGCGCTCGGCGAGGCGCACCCGCGGACGATGTTCGAGACCGGCCCGCGCGGCGCGGTCGATGTCGTCGCCGGAGTCGTCCGCGACGTCGTCCCGAACGTCCTCCGTCACCCGCTCACCGCGGCCCTCACGGCGTACGTCGCGCTCTCGGCCGACCTCGCCGACGACGTACGACTGCTCGTCGACGACGGGTTGCCGGTGCTGTTCGTCTGGGGTGACCGGGACCGGCTCATCACGCCGGGCGCGTTCGCCGAGATCGCGACGGATCTGCCGCCCGAGGTGGTACAGGGCCGGCACGGCTGGCTGCTCACCGCACCCGGCGAGTTCGGGCAGCTGCTGCACAACGCGCTCGTCGTCCACGCGATGCTCGAACGGTCGCGCCGCGGCCAGCGCGTCGCCATCCCGACGCGCGACACGGATCCGAAGATCACGGATTTCGTGCGCGATTTCGCCGAACGCCGGCTCGGCAAGGGCGTAGTGATCTGCAAGGACACACCGAACTTCATCGCCAATCGCCTGGCCTCGATCTCGGGCGCGATGCTGCTC
>CBQZLL010000052.1:0-13962 GCA_967749945.1 uncultured Frankiaceae bacterium | reverse complement strand
GGCGGCCAAGCCCGCGAAGGCGGCCCCCGCGAAGGCGGCCCCCGCGAAGGCGGCCCCCGCGAAGGCCGCGCCCACCGGGAGCGCTCCCGCGAAGGTCACCGTCAAGGCTGCTCCGGCCAAGGCGGCGCCCGCCCCCACCAAGGTCGCTCCGCAGCCCGTCGCGGTCGCACCCCCGAAGCCCGCGCCCCCGGCGAAGCCGGCCCCGCCCGTCAAGCCCGCGAAGCCGGCCGAGAAGTGGTCGCGGGCTGAGCTCAACGCCGTTCGCAAGGAGCTCGAGGCCCAGGCGAACAACCTGCGCACCGAGATCGACGAGGCCGAGACGACCTGGGCCAAGATCCAGGCCGAGGGCGGCGGCGAGGGGGCGGGTGACGACCAGGCCGACGCCGGCACCAAGACGTTCGAACGCGAGCACGAGATGTCGCTCGCGAACAACAGCCGTGACCTCCTCGCCCAGGTCGAACGCGCCCTCGAACGCGTCGACAACGGCACCTACGGCTACTGCGAGATCTGCGGCAACCCGATCGGCAAGGCGCGCCTGATGGCTCGCCCCGCCGCGACGCTCTGCGTCACGTGCAAGCAGCGCGAGGAACGCCGCTGACGCTCCCCCCCGCCCGCCGCCCCATCCGGGTCCTCGCCGTCGCGGCGGCCGCCGTGCTCGCGGCCGACGTCGCCACCAAGGTGTGGGCGGTCGCGCGCCTCACCGACCACGACATCGACCTCTTCGGGGGTCTCGTCGTGCTGCACGAGCAGCGCAATCCCGGGGCGGCGTTCAGCATCGCGGGCGGGGCGACGGTGCTGTTCACGCTCGTCGCGGTCGGCGTCGTCGTCGTCATCGTCCGGACGGCGCGGCGGCTCACGTCGTTGCCGTGGGCGGCCGCGCTCGGGCTGTTGCTCGGTGGCGCGGTCGGCAACCTCGTCGACCGCCTGCTTCGCGACCCCGGGCCGTTGCGCGGGCACGTCGTCGACTTCATCGACCTGCAGTGGCACGGACGGTCGGTGTGGCCGGTCTTCAACGTCGCCGACATGGCCATCGTCACCGGCGGTCTGCTCGCGCTCCTTCTGTCGGTACGCAACGTCCAACTCGGGGATACTGAGCCGTGACCGACCGACGGACCGTGCCCGTACCCGAGGGGCTCGACGGGCTGCGCCTCGACGCCGCCATCGCGCGGCTGTTCGGGTTGTCGCGCGCGACGGCGGCGGACATCGTCGACGCGGGCGGCGCGAGCGTCGACGGTGTCGTCCGCAAGGGCTCGGACAAGGTCAAGGGCGGCGCCTGGCTCGACGTCGCGCTGCCGCCGCCACCCGCGCCACCGACGGCAAACCCCGTCCCCGTCGAGGGTCTCGTCGTGCTGCACGAGGACGACGACCTCCTCGTCGTCGACAAACCAGCCGGTGTCGCCGCCCACCCGAGCCCCGGCTACGAGGGCCCGACCGTCGTCGGCGGCCTGCTCGCCGCGGGTCACCGCCTGTCGATCCACGGCCCGGCCGAACGCCAGGGCATCGTGCACCGTCTCGACGCGGGCACCAGCGGTCTCATGGTGGTCGCCAAGTCGGAGCGCGCGTACGCCGCCCTCAAGGACGACTTCCGCGAACGCCGCGTCGACAAGCGCTACCACGCCCTCGTCCAGGGCCGCCCCGACCCGACGACCGGCACCATCGACGCGCCGATCGACCGGCACCCGACGCACCCGTACCGGTTCGCCGTCGTCGCGGGCGGGCGGGACAGCGTGACGCACTACGAGATGCTCGAGGCGTTCCGCGCGGCGTCGCTCGTCACCGTCCGGCTGGAGACCGGCCGGACGCACCAGATCCGGGTGCACTTCGCCGCGCTACGTCACCCCTGCGTCGGCGACCTCCAGTACGGCGCCGACCCGACGCTGGCCGCGCGGCTCGGCCTGACCCGGCAGTGGCTGCACGCGGTACACCTCGCGTTCGACCACCCGGTAGACGGGCGGCGAGTGTCGTTCGACAGCCCGCACGCCGCCGACCTCGCGGCCGCGCTCACGACGCTGCAGGCCGACGCATGAGGCTGCAGGACCTCGACGAACGGTTCGTCCCCGCGATGGCGGAGTGGCTGGACCGCCAGCTCAAGCGGTTCCCGACGCCGCCGGAGCCGAGCGGCCCGGCGCCACTCATCGTGCGGCTACGCCGCCTCGACGACCGGTGGACGCCGAGCGGCCCGCTCGCGCTCTTCCGCGAGATCCCGCAGCTCGGTGCGGTCGTCATCGGCGCGCTCGTACTCGCCGGATCCGTCACCGTGCGGATCCGCGCGAAGCCCGCGGCCACCGCTGCGCCGCAAGCCTCCGCGAGCCCGACGGCGGCGCCCGAGCCGAGCTCCGGCCACCTCGGCCCGCAGGTCGGCGACCGTGTCACGACGTATCTCGCCCAGTCGCAGGCGCGGCTCTTCCGGATCGCGTCGGGCCAGCCCGACGGGACGGCGGTCGCGGTCATCAGCTTCACGTCGTACCGGACGCCCGCGCAGGTGCGCGACCTGGTCGGCCCGCTGCAGGTGCGCCGGGTGTTCTTCCGCGCGCCGTTGGCGCTGCCACAGACGGTCCCGCACTCGGTCGGTGTCGAGGACGTCGTCCGCGACAGCCGCAAGGAGTTCCTCCGCGTCGCGGCGCTGCGCACCCACCAGGCCAACACCATGCTGCAGTTCGCCGCGACCATTACGAACGACCCCGCGCAGAAGGCCGAGCACGAGAAGGACGCGGCCGTCATGCTGCGCGAGGCGACGGTCCTCAAGGGCCCGTGCAAGTGCGTCTACGCCGTCGTCGTCCGCACCCGGCTGCGGCTGCTCCTCGACCTCGTCAAGGTGCGCGGCATCCGCGCCATCGACGCGAGCCCGCCGGGCGCGCTGCTCGCCGACTTCGAGTACTCGGGGCTGCTGCCCGAGGAGAAGGTCACCGTCACCGGCGGCAACCAGGCGGCCGGCTGACGGCGGGTCGGCGAGTCGCCCCGGGTCGCGCACGACCCTCGTGTAGAAAGGAAGTCGCGCCTTCCCCCGCGCCGATCGCCGTACGCCGTCCGGCGTGCCCTGATCGAGATTCGCGCCAGAGAGGAGGCATCCGGACCCCGTGGGCGACTCGTTCGTGCACCTCCACGTCCACACCGAGTACTCCATGCTGGACGGCGCCGCGCGGGTCAAGGACCTGTTCGCCGAGGCCGCGCGGATGGGGATGCCGGCGCTCGCCTGCACCGACCACGGGAACCTCTACGGCGCGTACGAGTTCTACTCGCAGGCCAAGACGCACGGGGTCAAGCCGATCATCGGCATCGAGGCGTACGTCGCGCCCGGCGACCGTCGCGACAAGACCGCGGTCGCGTCGAACGGCGGGTCCGAGGCCAAGGGCGACAAGTACACCCACATGACGATTCTCGCGACGTCCGACGCGGGGTACGCCAACCTGGTCAAGCTGGCGAGCCGGGCGAGTTTGGAAGGGTACTACTACAAACCCCGGATGGACCGCGAGATCCTCGCCGAGCACGCGGCCGGGCTCGTCGCGACGAGCGGCTGCCCGTCCGGCGAGGTCAACCGGCTCCTCCAGCAGGGCCGCTACGCCGCCGCGAAGCAGGCGATGAGCGACTACGCCGACATCTTCGGCCGCGGCAACTTCTACGTGGAGCTCATGAGCCACGGCCTGGACATCGAGCGGCAGACGCTCGGCGACCTGCTCAAGATCGCCAAGGAGCTCGACCTCCCACTGCTCGCGACGAACGACCTCCACTACACGCGCAAGGAGGACGCGGTCGCGCACGAGGTGCTGCTCTGCGTGCAGACCGGGTCGACGATCGCCGACCCCAACCGCTTCAAGTTCGACGCCGACGACTTCTACCTCAAGAGCCCGGAGGAGATGCGGCACCTCTGGCGCGACTTCCCCGCGGCGTGCGACAACACGCTGGCGATCGCCGAACGCTGCTCCGTCCACCTCGGCAGCGAGGGCTACAAGCTGCCGCACTTCACGGTCCCCGACGGCGAGACCGAGGAGTCGTGGTTCCGCGCGGAGTGCGAGCGCGGGATGCGCCGCCGGTTCGGCGACAACCCATCCGAGGAGGTTCGCCGCCAGGTCGAGTACGAGGCGGGCGTCATCCTGCAGATGGGGTTCCCTTCGTACTTCCTCATCGTCGCCGACCTGGTCCGGCACGCCCGCGAGAGCGGCATCAGGGTCGGCCCCGGCCGAGGCAGCGCGGCGGGGTGCATGGTGTCGTACTGCCTCGGCATCACCGACCTCGACCCGATGGCGCACGGGCTGGTGTTCGAGCGGTTCCTCAACCCGGAACGCATCTCGATGCCGGACATCGACCTCGACTTCGACGAGCGCCGGCGCGGCGACATGATCCGCTACGCCACCGAGAAGTACGGCGAGGAGCGGGTCGCGCAGATCATCACCTACAGCACCATCAAGGCGAAGGCCGCCATCCGCGACTCCTCGCGCGTGCTCGGTCTCCCGTACGCCGTCGGCGACCGCATCAGCAAGTTGATGCCGCCGCCGATCATGGGCAGGGACATGCCGCTGCGCGACGTGTTCGACTCGACGGCCGACCGGTACAAGGAGGCCGCCGAGCTGCGGTCGGTCTACGACTCCGACCCCGAGGTCAAGCAGGTCCTCGACACCGCGCGCGGGCTCGAAGGGCTGAAGCGGCAGGCCGGCGTGCACGCGGCCGGCGTCGTCATCAGCCGCGACCCGCTCACCGACCACATCCCGGTCTGGCGGCGCGAGGCGGACGGTGCGGTCATCACGCAGTTCGACATGGGTGCGGTCGAGAAGCTCGGCCTGCTCAAGATGGACTTCCTCGGCCTGCGCAACCTCACCGTCCTCGACGACTGCCTCGCGAACATCAAGGACAACCGCGGCGAGACGGTCGTCCTGGAGCAGCTCGGGCTCGACGACGCGGACGCGTTCGCCATGCTCGCCCGTGGCGACTCGATCGGCGTGTTCCAGATGGAAGGCGGGCCGATGCGCTCGCTGCTGCGGTCCATGCAGCCGACGACGTTCGAGCACATCTCGGCCGTGAGCGCGCTGTACCGGCCTGGACCGATGGCCGCCAACGCGCACAACGACTACGCCGACCGCAAGAACGGCCGGAAGCCGATCGTCCCGATCCACCCCGAGCTGGCGGAGCCGCTGGAGGAGATCCTCGGCGAGTCGTACGGCGTGATCGTCTACCAGGAACAGGTCATGGCGATCGCGCAGAAGCTGGCCGGCTACACGCTCGGCCAGGCCGACCTGCTGCGCCGCGCGATGGGCAAGAAGAAGAAGGCGATCCTCGACAAGGAGTACGAGCCGTTCCGCGACGGCATGCGGGCGAACGGCTACTCCGAGGGCGCGATCAAGACGCTGTGGGACATCCTCGTCCCGTTCAGCGACTACGCGTTCAACCGAGCGCACACCGCGGGCTACGGCCTGGTGACGTACTGGACCGCGTACCTCAAGGCGCACTACCCGAGCGAGTACATGGCGGCGCTGCTCACCAGCGTGAGGGACAACCGCGACTCGTCCGCGCTGTACCTGCACGAGTGCCGCCGCATGGGCATCAAGGTGCTGCCGCCGGACGTCAACGAGTCCGACCTCAACTTCACGCCGCGCGGCACCGACATCCGCTTCGGCCTTGCGGCGGTCCGCAACGTCGGCGAGAACGTCGTCAACTCGGTCATCGCGACTCGCCGCGCGAAGGGCCGCTACACCGGCTTCTCCGACTTCCTCCGCAAAGTCGAGTCGCTGGTCTGCAACAAGCGCGTGGTCGAGTCGCTCATCAAGGCGGGGGCGTTCGACTCGCTCGGGCATACCCGGCGGGGGCTCATCGCGGTGCACGCCGAGGCGATCGACGCCTGCCTCGACACCAAGCGGGCCGAGGCGGCCGGGCAGTTCTCGCTGTTCGGCGAGGCCGAGGAGGCCGTCGACGGCGGCGACCCGCTCGGCGCGCTGTCGATCCCGGTCACCGAGTGGGACAAGAAGACGTTGCTGAACTTCGAGCGGGAGATGCTCTCGCTCTACGTCAGCGACCACCCGTTGCTCGGTGTCGAGCACGTCCTCGCGCGGCACACCGACGCGCGGGTCGCCGACCTCACCGCGGACACCGCCGAGGACGGCAAGGTCGTGATCGTCGGCGGCCTGCTCTCCTCGATCGCGCGGAAGGTGACCAAACGCGGCGACGCGTACGCGCAAGCGATCCTCGAAGACCTCGAAGGCGCGATCGACGTGTGGTTCTTCCCGAACACGTACTCGCAGGTCGGCCTGCTGCTCGCCGAGGACGAGGTCGTCGTCGTCAAGGGCAAGATCGACCGCCGTGAGGACACGCCGAAGCTCGTCGCCATCGACGTGTCTCGGCCCGACCTCGCGACGACCGCGGCGCGCGGGCCGCTCGTCGTCCGGCTCGAGTCCGCGCGGTGCACCGAGGCGCTGGTCGACCGGCTCCGGGAGGTCCTCCGGCAGCACCCCGGCATGACCGAGGTGCACCTCGAGCTCACCGGCGCGCAGCCGATGCGGCTCAAGCTCGACGACGGCCTCCGGGTGACCGTGAACCCGTCGTTGATGGGGGACCTCAAGCAGCTCCTCGGCGCCGGCTGCCTCGGCTGAGTCCGGCGTACGGCAGGATGCGGCCATGAAGCTCTGTGGTGGCACCCTTGCCGTGGACGATCCCGAAGAGTGCCTGCTGACCTACGTCGACCCCGACAGCGGCTACGCCTACCCGGCGTACGACACGCTCGTGACGAACGGCTCCGCCGAGCTCGTCACCGGTGACTTGCTCGCGCCCAGCCTGCTCGAAGCGCACGTCGACCTGGCCCGCTACGGCGTGCTCGGCCGGATGTTCCCGACGTTGCGCGATCGGCTCGCTGCGCTCCCCGAGGTCGCGCTGGAGGACGGCGACGTCGACGCGTTCACGGCGGTCGCGCACTGCTTCGACGTCCTGGACGAGCGGCAGTTCGCCCGGCAGGGCGTGCGCGGCACGATCATCTCGAAGGTGCTGCATCGCAAGCGTCCCGACCTCGTCCCGCTGTACGACTCGCGCATCTGGACGGCGCACACCGCGCCAGGCGCCGTCCCGCGCGCGTCGGAGCGGACCTGGGTGGAGTTCATGGTGCTGTTCTGCGGGCAGATCCACGACGACATCAACGGACACCGCGCCGACTTCGTCGACCTGCAGACCGCGGCCGCGAAGGCGGGCGCGCGCCTGACCCTGCTGCGCATCCACGACATCCTCGTCTGGATGTCGACGGCACCGCCGGTCTGACGGTGCGCGGCGCCGCGCTGTCCGGCACCGTCTGGCTGGGTGACGACGCGGCGCCGTTCCCCGACGGGGTCGTCGTGGTGTCGCCCGACGGCACGGTGCTCGCGTCCGGCCCTGCCTCCGCGGTCCGGGTGCCGGACGGTTTCGAGACGGTGCGCGGCGCGTGGGTCGGGCCCGCGCTGTACGACGCGCACGTCCACCTCGCGTTCGGGACGCTCGAGGAGATGCGGCGCGGCGGCGTCGTCGCGGTACGCGACCTGGGCGCGCCGCCGAGACGCGCGGCGCAGTGGCGCGGCCCGGGTGTCGCCGTTGCGGGGCCATTGCTCACCGCGCCGGGCGGCTACCCGTCGCGGTCATGGGGTGCCGCCGGTTTCGCGCGCTTCGTCGCGTCGCCGGACGAGGCTCGGCAGGCCGTCCGCGACCTCGACGTCGATGTCGTCAAGGTCGCGCTCGAACCGTCCGGCCGGCAGCCCGTGCCGTCCGTCGAGGTCGTCCGCGCGATCGTCGAGGCGGCGCACGACCGCGGCCTCGCGGTGACCGCGCACGCGCTCTCCGAGCCGATGGTGCTGCGCGCGCTGGACGGCGGTGTCGACGAGCTCTGCCATACGCCGGTCAAGCCGTTGTCCGCCGCGGCGGTCGACCGGGTCGCCGCGTCGGGCGTGCCCGTCGTGTCGACGATCCAGACGCTCGGCGGCGCCGCGCCCGCCAACGCGCGCGCCCTGCACGCCGCGGGCGTCCGCCTCGTCTACGGCACCGACCTCGGCAACGCCGGCACCAGGCCCGGCGCCGACCCGCGCGAGCTGGAACGCCTCGCCGACGCGGGCCTCGGCCGCCTGGGCGCGCTGCGTTCGGCCGCGGTCGGTCCGGTCGTGGTGGGGCGGCCGGCGCGCGTCGTCGTGCTCGCCGAGGACCCGCTGGCGAAGCCGAAGACCTGGCGCAAGCCGGTCGCGGTCTACGGCTAAGCGGCGGACTTCACCCGCGCGACGAGCTTGTCGGCGAGCTGGCGGACGCCGTCCGCGTCGACCGGCTTCGCGGCGCCGACCGCGAGCAGCCAGGTCGTGTCGCCGATCCGCCAGCGCAACGTCACGAGCGTCCCGTCGGCCGACTGCGGCGAGAACTTCCCGCGGACACCGCCTGCCTGGTCGCCGAGCCCGGTCACCTCGAACGGCGTCCCCGTGCTGCCCGCCTGCCCGAGGTCGCCGGTGAGGTCTTCCAGCGCACCCGTGACGGTCGCGAACTTCGTCACGACGTTGGTGACGACGGCGGACGATGCGGGGTCGGCGTACTGCACGACGTACGCGCTCTGGAAGCCGTGCGACTGCAGCGTCGTCTTCGCCGCCGCCGGGTCGGTGGAGAACGCCGCGATGCTCGAGATGTCGCGCGCCCCGGTCTGCGCGGTGATCGGCACGAGCATCCGGCTCACCTCGTCGGGCTGCAGCACGCTGGTCTGCAGCTCGCCGGTGGGCAGCGTCGGCAACGGCGCCGACGGCGTCGCGGACGACCGCGGCGTCGTCGAGTCGGAGCAGCCGGCGAGCACGACGGCGACGGCAACGGCGAGGGCGGCGACGCGCCGCGGGCCTGGGGGCACGGCGGACATCGTGCCAGGTTCTAGGGCGCGTCTCGTGGATCACGGCCTGCTGCGCGGCGGCCCCGATCCACGAGACGCACCCTAGCGGCGCGTAGGCTGCACCCCCGTGACCCAGGACGCCGTCGTCGAGGCGCGGGGGCTGTCCCGGTCGTACGGCGCGGTCCGCGCACTCGACGGCGTGGACGTCACGGTGCGGGCCGGCGAGGTCTTCGGGCTGCTCGGTCCGAACGGCGCGGGCAAGTCGACGTTCGTCCGGTGCCTGATGGGCCTGCTGAGGCCCGACGCGGGTGCGGTCACGGTGCTCGGCCGCGACGTGACGAGGCGCCCGGACGTCGCGGCGCGCGAGGCGGCGTACCTCGCGCAGGACGACACCGCGCTCGCCGACCTCACCGCGCCGAAGGCGGTCGAGCTCACCGGCAGACTTCGCGGTCTCGCCCGCGCCGAGGCACGGGCGCAACGCGACGCGCTCGCCGACGAGCTCGAACTGCACGCTCTCGGCGACCGCCCGCTGGCGAAGCTCTCGGGCGGCCAGCGACGGCTCGCGGCGGTCGCCGCCGCGCTCGTCGGCGCGCGTCCGTTGCTCGTCCTCGACGAGCCGACGACCGGGCTCGACACCACTGCGCGCCGCGCGGTCTGGGCGGCGCTCGACCGCCGCCGCGCGACCGGCGCCACCGTCGTCCTCGTCACGCACAACGTGCTCGAGGCGGAGACCGTGCTCGACCGGGTCGCGGTGTTCGACCGCGGTCACGTCATCGCCTGCGACACGCCGGGACGGCTCAAGGCGCAGGTCTCCGACGAGGTGCGGCTCGACCTGGTGTGGCGGGCCGACCCGCCGCTCGACGACCCCACCGTCGCCGACCTGTACGCCCGCGCCGACCGGTCCGGACGTCGCTGGAGCGCGCGGCTCGGCGCGGATGACGCGCGGGCGGCGTTGGGCCGGCTGACGAGCGGCGTGGCGTTCGCGGCACTCGACGACTTCACCCTCGCGACGCCGTCGCTGGAGGACGTGTACCTCGCGCTCGGCGGTCGCGAGCGCGACCTGGAGCGATTGTGAGGCTCGGGCCCGCGCTCGCCGCCGTCTACGAAGGGCAGCTCGCCCGCGCCCGCGTCGCGCGGGTGCCCTTGCTGTTCGTCGCGCTGCTGCAGTCGCTCGGGTTGCTCGTGTTGCTGCGCGGTGTCGTCGACGACGCGAAGGTCTCGGAGAAGCAGCAGATCGTGTCGGGCGCGGTGGTGCTCGTCGTGGCGTTCGTCGCGTTGAACCTGCTCGCGCAACGGTTCGGTCATCTCCGCGCGCACGGCGGTCTCGACTACTACGCCGCGCTCGGCACGCCGCCCGCCGCCGTGGTGCTCGGGACGGCGGCGTCGTACGCGACGTTCGCCATCCCGGGCACGGTCGTCACCGCGGTCACCGGCGCGCTGCTGTACGACCTGCCGCTCGGCCGGCTCTGGGTACTCGCTCCCGTCGTCGTCCTCGGCGGCGCAGCGCTGGCCGGCGTCGGCGCGGCGCTCGGCCTGCTCGCGCCGAAGCCGGAGATCGCGACCGTCCTCGGCCAGCTCGGCATGACGGTCGCGTTGTTCCTCGGGCTGGTCCGGTCCGAACGCATCCCCGTCCCGGTGCGGCCGCTCGTCGCACTCGTGCCGAGCACGTACGCCGTCAACGCGCTGCGCGAGGCGTTCGCGACACATCCGCGCTACGGCTCGCTCGCGGCCAACCTCGCCGTCTGCGCGGCAGTCGGGGTGGTGACGCTGGCCCTCGCGGCGGTGGCGTTCCGCCGGGCTGTGGCGAGGTAAGCGAGGATGTGCGGGTGACCGACCCCTGGGCCGACCCCGACCCGCAGCGTCCGTGGCAGCCGGGGACGACGCCGGACTGGTCGGCGTACTACCCGCCGCCCGGGCTGTACCCAGCGCCGTGGACGCCGCACCGCGAGCCGCTCGTCAAGCGGTTCCGTAAGGACGGGCTGACACTCGGCGCGACGACCGCGTGGCTCGTCCTGCTCGGCGCGCCGCTCGCGCTGCTGTGGCGCGCGGTCGCGCCGCGGATCGAGATCCTCCGTACGGCGGCCGGCCCGCAACCGGCCCAGGCCGAGAGCAGCCAGCTCTTCGCGCCGGACGGGTGGTTCGTCGTCGTGTCGGTGGTCGTCGGCGTCGTCGTCGGCGCGCTCGCCTGGACGGTGTTACGACGGCGCGGACCGGCGGCGCCGTTGGGGCTCGCGGTCGGCGGCCTGCTCGCCGCGTCGGTCGCGGCCGCGGTCGGCGGGCGGTTGATCGTCGACCAGTACGTCTGGGACTACTGCAAGGGACGTTGCATCGTCTACAACGGCACGATGCACCTCAACGCGACCGCCGCGATCGTCGCGTTGCCCGTAGCGTTGCTCACGGCGTACGCCGCGTTGACGATCGCCTTCGACCGCGACTAGACCACTAGTCCCCGTGCCGGCCTGCACCGGCGACGAAGCGTCCCGCGCCCGCCAGCGTCTCGCCGCTGGCGAGGGTGGCGAGCCCGTAGCGATGCTCCTGCCGTAGCGCGTCGGCCATCGGCAGGTCCCACGACGCGTACAGCGACGCGCGGTCCGAGCGCAGGCAGGTCGGCGGCAACGCGGCCAGCTCGCGGGCCAGGTCGAGCGCGGCGGCGAGCGCGCCGCCGGTGTCGACGATGCGGTTCGCGAGGCCGAACGCCAGCGCTTCGTCGCCGCTCACCCCCCGCCCGGTCAGCACCATGTCGAGCGCCCGGCTCTGCCCGACGAGCCGCGGCAGCCGTACGGTCCCGCCGTCGATGAGCGGCACGCCCCAGCGCCGGCAGAACACGCCGAACACCGCGTCCCGCGCCGCCACCCGCAGGTCGCACCACAGCGCGAGCTCCAGGCCACCGGCGACGGCGTAGCCCTCGACGGCGGCGATGGTCGGCTTCGACACGACGAGGCGCGACGGGCCCATCGGCCCGGGCCCGTCCTCTTCCAGGACCATCGGCACGCCGTTCGTCAGCGCCCGCAGGTCGGCGCCCGAGCAGAACGTCCCGCCCGCGCCGGTGAGCACCGCGACCCGCTGCTCGTCGTCGGCGTCGAACGCCTCGAAGGCCTGGAGCAGCGCCGCCGCCGTCGGGCCGTCGACCGCGTTGCGGACCTCGGGCCGGTCGATGGTCACGACCGTGACCGGACCCTCGTGCCGTACGTCGACCGTCATGCGCTCTCCTAGTAGGGCTTGGCGAAACGCTCGTCGCGGCGTGCTTCGCCAGCCCACATCTCGTGATCTTGGCGATGTTCTGCACGCATATGGTGCACAACCTCGCCAAGATCACGAAGTTCTGGGACGGCCGAACGGATCCGGGCCGTTTCGCCAAGCCCTACTAGTTCAAGCTGAACGGTCCCTCGGTCGGGACCTCGTCGGGCGTCGCGGCCGCGAGCGCCGCCTCCCGGCGGAGCAAGGAGAGCTCGCGGCGCAGCCGCCTCGTCGTGTCGGGCTCGGCGAGCAGCTCCTGCTTCTCCGGCAGGTCGAGATGCATCGCGGCGGCGACGACGTACGACACGAGCACCGGGTCGTCGGTCGGCAGGCCCGGCTCGGTGACCTCGTCGTCGCCGCGCGCGGCCGCGACGGCGTGGCAGTAGTCGCGGAACGCCGCGACGACCTCCGCCGACCGGGCCGTCGCGGCCGGGCCGGCCTCGTCGGGCAGGTACTCGACCGAACCGCGGAGGAACGGTCGGCTGTCGTCGACGCCGAGCAGCCGGAAGCGCGGGCCGCCGACGGCGACGAGGTCGAAGCGGCCGTCGTCGTACGCCTCGACCCGGCGTACCTCGGCGACGCAGCCGACGTCGTGCAGCAACGGCCGCTCGTCCTCGCCCACCTCGAGCCCGCGGCGGATCGCGACCACGCCGAACCGTCGCGGCGCCGGCTCGTCGAGCAGCTCGCCGAACAGGATGCGGTAACGCACCTCGAACACGTGCAGCGGCAGCGGCACGCCGGGATAAAGCACGGTGTTGAGCGGGAACAGCGGGAGGAGTTCTGCGCTCACGTCGGAAGCGTAAGGGTGCGCGTCACCCGGACCGCGTCGAGCACGCCGGGTCGTGGCTGACGAGGAGCAACGTCCCGGCGCACGTCTCCAGCGCCGGGCCTGGGAGCCGCGCCCTGAGGTAGCAGTCCTCAGGTCAAGACATCACGCGCACGGACACCGACAAACCACCCGGCGCCCTCCGGGCACCCGGCCGCCGCGCCCGCCCTTCCGCCAGCTCCGCGCACCTACGGCCGGACCCGGCAGCGCCGCGCCCGCGCCCTCGGCCAGCCACGCCGCGATCCCGGCCCGCCGCCCAGCGGCACAACTGTCAGGTATGTGACACTTGTGGCACGAGGTGTAACAAACACGGCAGGTCCGGCGTACTGCTGACCGCCCTCCGGGGGCAGCCCCGGCAGCCGATCGGCGCTCACGTCGGCAGCGTGAGGGTACGGGTGACGCGGACCGCGTCGAGTAGCCGCCGGTCGTGACTGACGATGAGCAACGTCCCCGCGTACGTCTCCAGCGCCTGTTCGAGCTGTTCGATCGCGGGCAGGTCGAGATGGTTGGTCGGCTCGTCGAGGACCAGGCAGTTCACCTCGTTGGCCATGAGCAGCGCGAGCTCGGCGCGGGTGCGTTCGCCGGGGGAGAGCCGCGCCGCCGTCGCGTGCACCTGCGCGGCCCCGAGCCGGAACTTCGCAAGCAACGACCGCGCCTGCTCCGGCGACAACGTCGTGTGCTCGCGGAACACGTCGAGCAACGGCCGTTCCGCGCGGAACACCCGGCGCGCCTGGTCCAGCTCTCCGACGACGACGCCAGGACCGAGCCACTGCGAGCCCGCCGACAAGGGCAGGCGGCCGAGCAGCGCATGCAGCAGCGTGGTCTTGCCGCTGCCGTTCGGCCCCGCGACGGCGAGCCGGTCCGCCCAGCCGACCTCCAGGTCGACGGGGCCGAGCCGGAACGCCCCGCGCTCGACCACCGCGCCGGACAGTCGCGCGACGACGTCGCCGGACCGCGGCGCCGCGCCGATCGCGAGCTGCAGCCGCCACGCGTCGCGTGGCTCCTCGACGGCGTCGAGCCGTTCGAGCGCGCGCTCGGTCTGCCGGACCTTGGCGGCCTGCTTCTCGGTGCGGTTGACGCGGAAGTCGCGCTGCGCCTTGTC
>CBQZLL010000051.1:0-14345 GCA_967749945.1 uncultured Frankiaceae bacterium | reverse complement strand
ACGCTCGCCGTCGTGTTCCGCTCCGCACCGCTCGCGCTCGGCGTCGGGTTCGCCTGGGCGGGGCCGTTCGAGAACATCGTCGTCGACTCCTGGCGCGCCGGGTACCGCTTCTTCCCCGGGCAGGTCCTCGGCTCGCTGATCCGCGGCGGCACGGCGGAGCTCGGCATCGGCCGTGCGGTCCTCACCGCGTCCGTGTACACCGCCGTCGCCGCGGCGGTGCTGCTCACGGTCGTGTCACGGCGGGACGTCACCGCCTGAGGTCACACGACGACGCGAACGAGACGGCTACGGCGGCCAGGGCGTGCTGGTGGTGTGGACGACGTACAGCGCTTGTACGGCTCGGGTGACGGCGACGTAGAGCGCGTGCCGGCCGTGGTGGTGCTCCGCCGCGATCGCGCTGGGCTCGACGACGACGACGCCGTCGAACTCGAGCCCCCGCACCTCGTCGACCGTGAACGCCGCGACCGCGGCGTCCAGGGCCTCGAGCGGATCGTGGCAAGGCGGCACGAGGTCCTGGACCACCGCGCGCGTCGACGCCGGGTGGATGACGGCGATCCTGCCCTCACCCACGTCGTCCCGGATGCCGACGAGAGCCCCACGGACGGCGTCCGGCAGATCGGCCGTCGACGTGGCGATGAAGCGCGGCTGCCGACCCGACTCGCGGACGGATCGGACGCGCGGCGGCGTCTGGGCGTCGTCGCGGACGAGCGACTCGGCGACGGTCATGATCTCGGCGGGCGTGCGGTAGTTGACGGACAACGTCGCGGCCGCTCGCGGGACGCCCGGCGGCAGGTGCGCGAGCGCGACCTCCCAGGACCCGGCACCGGATCCGGCCAACGCCTGCTGGAGATCCCCGACGATCGTCATCGAGCCGCTCGGGCAGCGGCGCGCGAGCATCCGCCACTGCATCGGCGACAGGTCCTGGGCCTCGTCGACGACGACATGCCCGAAGGCCAGCGTCTCGGCGGCCTCGGCCGGCTCGGGGAAGTCCTGGGCGAACCGCTCGCGGACGACGTCCAGTACGTCCTCCTTGAGGTCCGGGTCGAGCGCCAGGTAGCCGACGTCGCCGGCGTCGTCGAGCGCCTGTTGCTCGATCTCGTGCAGCAGCTCGGCGCGCACCGCCGAGGGCGCGGCCTTGCGGGCGACCGTCGGCGGCCCGAGCTGCGCGTCGGCCTCGTCGAGAAGCGCCACGTCGGCCGCGGTCACCGAGTCGGACCGGCCGGCCAGCAGCAGTGCGATCTCGTCCTCGTCCAGCACCCCGCCGGCGGCCCCGGCCACCAGGACGTCGTCCCGCAGGAGATCGCCGACCACAGTTGCCGGTGCGAGCAGCGGCCACATCTCGTCGAGCGCGGCGACGAGACGGGGTTGGTGCGCGACCTCCTCGTAGAAGGGGACGCGCTCGGTGACGCTGCCTGCTCCGACGTCGGCGGCCACGTCGCAGTAGATGTCGTAAAGCCGGCGGAGCAGCGCCTTGTGCAGCTCCCGCCGGCCGGTGTTGTGCTGCTCGCCGCGCGCGGCCACGGCTTCGACCATCGCCGCCGACTCATCAGTCGAGAGGTGCAGGGGCTGCGAGTCGTGCCAGACGACCAGGTCGGCGCGCAGCCCGCGCCGCCGCTGCTCGATCGCGTGGGCGATCACAGTCACCCACCGCGGGTCGCCCTTCAACTGGGCTACGTCGGCATCGTCGGTGCCGCTGACGGACATCCCGGCGACCAGCTCGCCGGCCGTAGCCAGGAGAACCTGGTCTTCGCCGAGCTCGGGGAGGACGTCTTCGATGTAGCGCAGGAAGAGCGGATTCGGCCCGACGACGAGCACCGGGCGCCCCCTCAGCCGGTGCCGGTAGGTGTACAGCAGGAACGCGGCCCGGTGCAGCGCGACGACCGTCTTGCCGGTGCCCGGCCCGCCCTGCACGACCAGCGTTTGGTCCAGCGGTGCGCGGATGATCGCGTCCTGCTCGCGCTGGATGGTCGGGACGATGTTCCGCATCCGGCCGGTCCGCGACTGCGTGATCGCCGCGAGCAGGGCGGCTTCACCCACCAGGACCAGGCCGTCCGTCCCCTTCAGCGCATCGTCGAAGAAGTCGTCGTCCAGCCCGACGACCCGCGAGCCCCGGCAGTGCAGATGCCGGCGCCGCCGTAACCCCATCGTGTCGAGCGGCGTGGCCCGGTAGAAGGACTCGGCGACCGGCGTGCGCCAGTCGACGACGAGCCGATCACCCGACTCGTCGGCAAGGCCGAGCCGACCGATGTGGAGGCTCTCGTCGGTCGTGTCGATCCGGCCGAAGACCAACGGTTGGTCACCGGTACGGAGCCGCGCCGCGCGCCGCAGGAAGGCCTCCATCAGCGCCTCGCGGTCGAGATGCGCGCTCACGCTGATCGTCGGATCGGCGGCCGCTGCCTCCGCCTCCCCGTCGCGGGCCCGCGAGCCCGCGCGCTCCAAAGCGGCGTACGCCGCGTCGACGTGGTGCTGTTCGAGCTGCAGCTCGGGGTGGGTCACCGGCATCGCCTCCGCATCGCGGACCGCGATGGTGAGACGTCCGAGCCGGTTGCGGCAAGAGGGGGGCAGCCACGTACAATGAACTCACTGGAGCAGGCTGCTGCGCCGCCCAGTCGTCGGCGAAACGGCCCGGATCGGTTCGGCCGTCCCAGAATTTCGTGATCTTGGCGAGGTTGTGCACCATATGCGTGCAGAACATCGCCAAGATCACGAGATGTGGGCTGGCGAAGCACGCCGCGACCCTCTCCCGCGAAAGGAACATGATGCGCAAGCTCACGCTCAAGAAGGAAACGCTCGTCGAGCTGACCACGGCCGAGCTCACCGGCGTCGTCGGCGCCGCCGCCTCCCTCAAGACGGACTGCGGGCCGACCCTCTCACTCACCTGCGGGTCCGAGATCGACGCCTGCATCACGGCCCGCGGCTGCACCTTGTAGCTCGGCGGATGCTCAGGGCTTGACACCTACGACGGTGTCGTATGCCGGGCTCCCTGACGACGCCGTTCGCCGGCCGACCACCACCTTCGGCCGGCCGAAGGAACACGCCGTCGGTCGCCTGACTGCTGTCACGGCGCTTGTCGGACCAGGGGTGGGACTTCGGTGGACCAAGAGCGACGGAACGCTGTGCTCGCCCAGCGGGAACGGTTGTCGCGCATCGCGCAGGCGAAGGGCGCTCTCGGCTGAGGACTCGAAGGACGTCGTCCAGGGAGGCGGCGTCGCAGGATGATGTCGACCTGCCGATCTCCCGCGACACCTGTGCCCGGTGTCCCGAGACATCGCAAGGAGCGCCCCCGGCAGGATTCGAACCTGCGCCCCCGCCTCCGGAGGGCGGTGCTCTATCCCCTGAGCTACGGGGGCCAGGGGTCGGGGCGATGCTACCGGACCGTTGTACGGTGCGATGTCAGGAATCGTCCAGAGGAGGCATCGGCCGGTGGCGGGCGAACGCGTTCTCATCGTCGACGACGACGCGGTAATCCGCCAGCTCATCTGCGTCAACCTGGAGCTCGAAGGCTTCGAGGTGTACACGGCCGAGGACGGCCAGGACGCGCTCGACAAGGTCCGCGACATCGATCCCGCGGTCGTGACGCTCGACATCATGATGCCGCGCCTCGACGGCTGGGAGACGGCCGCGGCGCTGCGCAACGACCCGGCCACCGCGCACGTCAGGGTCATCCTGCTCAGCGCCCGGGCGCAGGAGGCCGACCTGCGCCGCGGCAAGGGCATCGGCGTGGACGAGTACCTGACCAAGCCGTTCGACCCGGACGAGCTGGTCGAGGCCGTCCGTCGCCTCGCGGCGGACGCGAAGGCAGGGCGATAGAACGGGGCGATAGCCTCTCCGCGTGACTCCCGCGGAGCTGTCCGGACTCGTCGTGGCCGCCGTACGGCGTGCCGTCGACGCGGGCGAGCTCGCCGTCGAGGTCCCCGCCACGGCCGTCGTCGAACGCCCCAAACAGCGCGAGCACGGCGACTACGCCACCAACGTCGCGATGCAGCTCGCGAAGCCCGCGGACCGCCCGCCGCGCGACGTCGCGGCCGTGATCGCGAAGTACCTGGCCGAGGCCGACGGCGTCGTCAAGGTCGACGTCGCGGGCCCTGGGTTCCTCAACATCACCCTCGCCGGCGACGCTCTCGGCGCGCTCGCAGGCACCATCGTCGCGAGCGGTGCCGCGTACGGCCGCACCGACGCCGGTGCCAAGCGCAGGGTCAACCTCGAGTTCGTCAGCGCCAACCCCACGGGTCCGATGCACGTCGGGCACGCCCGGTGGGCGGCCTGCGGCGACGCGCTCGCGCGGCTGCTCGACGCGACCGGCCACGACGTCACCCGCGAGTTCTATGTCAACGACGCGGGCGTGCAGACCGACCTGCTCGCCGCCTCGCTCTACGCCCGCGCGACGGGCCGCGAGCTGCCCGAGGACGGCTACCACGGCGAGTACGTCGCCGAGACCGCCGCGCGCATCGTCGCCGCGCGACCTGACGTCCTCGACCTCGCCGAGGCCGACGCGGTCGCGGTCTTCAAGGAGCGCGGCCTCGCGTTGCTGCTCGGGGAGATCCAGGCATCGCTGGAGGCGTTCGGCGTCCATTTCGACGTGTGGTTCTCGGAACGCTCACTGCACGACTCCGGCGAGATCGAGAAGGCGGTCGAACGCTTCCGCGAGCAGGGTCGCGTGTTCGAGCAGGAGGGCGCGATCTGGCTGCGTACCACGGACTTCGGCGACGACAAGGACCGGGTGCTGGTCCGGTCCGACGGCACGCCGACCTACTTCGCGGCGGACTGCGCGTACTACCTCGACAAACGCGAGCGTGGCGCCGAGAAGATCGTCATCCAGGTCGGCGCCGACCACCACGGTTACACCGGACGGATGAAGGCGATGGTCGCCTGCTACGGCGACGACCCCGACCGCGACTTCCACCTGCTCATCGGCCAGATGGTCAACGTGATCCGCGACGGCCTGCCGGTGAAGATGAGCAAGCGGGCGGGCACGTACGTCGACTTCGACGAGGTGGTCGCGGCCGTCGGCGTCGACGCCGCGCGGTACTCCCTCGTCCGGTCGAGCATGGACAGCGACCTCACCCTCGACGTCGACCTGGTGACCCGGCACGATCCCGAGAACCCCGTCTTCTACGTCCAGTACGCGCACGCCCGCATCGCGTCGTTGCTCCGCCACGCCACCGACGTCGGCGTCGTGCGCGGGCCGTCGTACGACGCCGCGCTGCTCACCCACGAACGCGAGACTGACCTGCTGCGCGCGCTCGGCGAGTTCCCGCGCGTGGTCCTCTCCGCGACCGAGCTCGACGCGCCGCACCGTGTCGCGCGCTACCTCGAAGAGCTCGCCGGCGTGTACCACCGCTTCTACGACGCGTGTCGCGTGCTGCCCGGCACCGACGGCGGGCCTGACCCCGCGACGACGCAGGCGCGGCTCTGGCTCTGCGAGGCGACCAGGACGGTGCTCGCGAACGGCCTCACGCTGCTCGGGGTCTCCGCGCCCGACCGGATGTAACGCCGTGCTCGAACCCACCGTCTGGCCCAGCACCGCGACGACGGACGCCGCGGGCGTCCTCGTCGTGGGCGGTGTCAGCGCGCGCGACCTCGCCCGCGAGTACGGCACGCCGGTGTTCGTCCTCGACGAGGCCGACTTCCGGCTGCGGGCGCGCGCGTGGCGCGATGCGTTCGCGGACGGCGACCCGCACTACGCGGGCAAGGCGTTCCTGTGTCACGCGGTCGCACGCTGGGTCGACGAGGAAGGGCTCGGTATCGACGTCTGCACCGGCGGTGAGCTCGCGGTCGCGATTCGCGCGGCGTTCCCGCCGGAGCGCGTGGCGTTCCACGGCAACAACAAGTCCCGCGCCGAGCTACGCCGCGCCGTGGCGTACGGGGTGGGGCGGGTGGTCGTCGACTCGTTCGAAGAGATCGGGCGGCTCGCGGCCGTCGCGGCCGAGGCGGGCGTGACCCAACGCGTCCTGATCCGCGTGACGCCCGGCGTCGAGGCGCACACCCACGAGTACGTGCAGACCGGCCAGGAGGACCAGAAGTTCGGGTTCTCGCTCGCGTCCGGCGCGGCGGCGAAGGCCGTCGCCGCGGTCACCGAGGCGCCGTCGCTCGCGCTCACCGGGCTGCACGCGCACATCGGCTCGCAGATCTTCGAGACGCAGGGCTTCGCGCTCGCCGCGCACCGGATGCTCGGGCTGCTCGCGACCGTTCCCGGGCTCACCGAGCTGAACCTCGGCGGCGGGCTCGGCATCGCGTACACCAGCGAGGACGCGCCGATGGCCGTGGGCGACTTCGCGGACCGGCTGCGAACGATCGTGACGGAACACTGCGGGACGCTCGGCATCGACGTGCCGCGGATCGCTGTCGAGCCGGGCCGCGCGATCGTCGGCCCGACCACCGTGACGCTGTACGAGGTCGGCACCGTCAAGGAGCTGCCGGGCCTGCGGACGTACGTCTCCGTCGACGGTGGCATGAGCGACAACATCCGCACCGTCCTCTACGACGCGCACTACACGGCGCGGCTCGCCTCGCGCCGGAGCGAAGCCGAGCCGCGGCGGGTGACGTTGTGCGGCAAGCACTGCGAGAGCGGCGACATCGTCATCCGCGACGTGCCGCTGCCGGCCGACCTGCGTCCCGGTGACCTCGTCGCAGTGCCCGCGACCGGTGCGTACGGCCGCGCGATGGCGAGCAACTACAACCACGTTCCGCGCCCGCCCGTCGTCGCCGTCCGCGACGGTCACGCGCGGGTCGTCGTCCGCCGGGAGACCGAGGACGACCTGCTCGGGCTGGACGTGGTGACATGAGCCGGCCGCTGCGCGTCGCGCTCCTCGGCTGCGGGGTGGTCGGGTCGAGCCTCGTCCGGTTGCTCCAGGAGCACGCGTCCGACCTCGCGTACCGCGCCGGCGTGCCGTTGGAGCTCGCGGGCATCGCGGTGCGCCGTCCGGCGCTCCGCCGCGACCTCGACGTCGACCCGGCGCTCTTCACGACGGACGGGCAGGCGCTCGTCACGCGCGACGACGTCGACATCGTCGTCGAGGTCATCGGCGGAATCGAGCCCGCGCGCTCGTTGCTGCTCGCGGCGTTCGCCCACGGCAAACCGGTCGTCACCGCGAACAAGGCGCTGCTCGCCTCCGACGGCGCGGCGATCCACGACGCGGCGGCCGCCGCGGGCGTCGACCTCTACTTCGAGGCGAGCGTCGCGGGTGGCATCCCGCTGCTCCGGCCGTTGAAGGAATCCCTTGCGGGAGAGCGCATATCGCGGGTCCTCGGCATCGTCAACGGCACGACCAACTTCATCCTCACCCGGATGGACGAGTCGGGTGCCGGGTTCGCCGAGGCGCTCGACGAGGCGACCGCGCTCGGCTACGCCGAGGCCGATCCGAGCGCCGACATCGAAGGCTTCGACGCCGCCGCGAAGGCGGCGATCCTCGCGAGCATCGCGTTCCACTCGCGGGTCACCGTCGAGGACGTGCACCGCGAAGGCATCGTCGACGTCACAGCCGCCGACATCGCGAGCGCGAAGGCGATGGGCCGGGTCGTGAAGCTGCTCGCGATCTGCGAGCGCGTGGACTCCGGCGTCTCTGTCCGGGTCCATCCGGCGATGATCCCGCTGACGCATCCGCTCGCGAGCGTGCGCGACGCGTACAACGCGGTATTCGTCGAGGGCGACTCGGTGGGTCAGCTCATGTTCTACGGCCACGGCGCCGGCGGGCTGCCGACCGCGAGCGCGGTCCTCGGCGACGTCGTCGCCGTCGCGCGCAACCTGCGCAGTGGCTCGCGCGGCGTCGGCGAGTCGGCGTACGCGTCGCTCCCGGCGCTGCCGATGGACGTCGTGCAGACCCGCTACCACGTCAACCTCGACGTGGCCGACAAGGCCGGCGTCCTCGCGGCGGTGGCGACGGCGTTCGCCGACAACGACGTGTCGATCGGCACCGTCCGGCAGGAGGGCCACGGCGACGACGCCACGCTCGTCCTCGTCACGCACACCGCGAGCGACGCGGCGTTGCGGCGGACCGTCGAACGCCTGCGCTCGCTCGACGTCGTCCGCGCCGTTGCCTCCGTGATGCGGGTGGAGGGCGGGGACTAGCCATGCCTTGGCGCGGGGTCATCGAGGAGTACCGCGACCGGCTCCCGGTCGACCGGGACACCATGCCCGTGACGCTGCTCGAAGGCGACACGCCGCTGCTCCAGGCGCCGTACCTCTCCGACGTCACCGGTTGTGACGTCCATCTCAAGGTCGAGGGCGCCAACCCGACCGGGTCGTTCAAGGACCGTGGCATGACGATGGCCATCACCAAGGCCGTCGAGGAGGGCAGCCGCGCGGTCATCTGCGCGTCGACGGGCAACACGTCGGCGAGCGCCGCGGCGTACGCCGCCCGGGCCGGCCTGGTCTGCGCGGTGCTCGTCCCGCAGGGCAAGATCGCGCTCGGCAAGCTCGCGCAGGCGCTGGTGCACGGCGCGAAGCTGCTCCAGGTCGAGGGCAACTTCGACGAGTGCCTCGACCTCGCGCGTGACCTCGCGAAGAACCACCCGGTCACCCTCGTCAACTCCGTGAACCCGTTTCGTATCGAGGGGCAGAAGACGGCGGCGTTCGAGGTGTGTGACGTGTTGGGGGCAGCGCCCGACGTGCACTGCCTGCCGGTCGGCAACGCCGGCAACATCACCGCCTACTGGAAGGGCTACCGCGAGTACGCCCGCGACGGCGTCATCCCGACGTTGCCCGTCATGCGCGGCTACCAGGCCGCGGGCTCCGCGCCGATCGTGCTCGGGCACCCGGTCGCGCAGCCGATGACCGTCGCGACCGCGATCCGGATCGGCAACCCCGCGTCGTGGGACACCGCGGTGCTGGCCCGCGATGAGTCGCACGGCGCGATCGAGGCGGTGACCGACAAGCAGATCCTCGCGGCGTACCGCGTGCTGGCGCGGCACGAGGCGGTGTTCGTCGAGCCCGCGTCGGCGGCGAGCGTCGCCGGACTGCTCATGTCCGCCGCCGCGGACGACGTGCCGCGCGGCAGCCGCGTCGTCTGCACCGTCACCGGACACGGCCTCAAGGACCCGGACTGGGCGATCAGCGGCGCGCCGCCGCCGCACGTCATCCCGGTCGACGCCGACGTCGCGGCCGCCGAGCTCGGCCTCTCTTGAACCCGTACCTCGATGCACCCCACGTCGCCGCGCGTTGCGCTCGCGCCGCCGCGGGGACCCCGCAGTGAATCCTTACCTTGATCTCATTCGCCGGGAGCGGGACTTCCGGCGGGTCTTCTTCGCCGAGTTGGTCAGCCTCGGCGGCGACTGGTTCGCGGTCATCCCGCTGCTCGCGTTGCTGCCGCGGCTCACCGGCTCGGGCGCGTGGGGCGGGTTCGTGCTCGCCGCCGACACCGCGGTGTTCGCGCTGCTGTCGCCGTACGCGGGCAGCGTCGTCGACCGGCTCGACCGGCGTCGCATCATGGTGCTCGCCGACCTCGCCTCCGCGGTGCTCGTGTCGCTGCTGCTCCTCGTCCGGACGTCGGGCACCGCGTGGATCGCGCTCGTCGCGCTGAGCGGTGTCGCCGGCGCGAAGGCCTTCTACAGCCCCGCCGCGGCGGCGGCCGTACCCAACCTGGTCGACCCCGAGGACCTGCCGGTCGCGTCGGTCATCAACGGCGCGACGTGGGGCACCATGCTTGCCGTCGGTGCCGCGCTCGGCGGCATCGCGGCGGCGCTCGTCGGCGCGCACTGGTGCTTCGCGGTCGACGCGGTGTCGTTCCTGCTGTCGGCGCTGTTCACCTGGCGGACGACGCGACCGTTCGGCGAGGACCGGCGGCACCTGCCGCGCGCCGGCGTGCGCGCCGACCTGCGGGAGACCGCGACGTACGCGCGGACCGAGCCGCGCGTCGTCGGCCTGCTCGCCTGCAAGATCGGCCCCTCGATCGGCAACGGTGCCATCGCGATGTTCCCGATCTTCGCGGCACGCGTGTACGGCTACGGCCCGGACGGCGTGGCGTTCGCGGTCGGCATGCTGCTCGCCGCCCGCGGCCTCGGCGCGCTGGTCGGACCGCTGCTCGGCCGTCGCGTCATCGCGCGCGGGGAGCGCTACCTCTGGTCGGTGCTCGGGGGGTGCATGGTGGTCTTCGGCGTCGGCTACATGCTGCTGCCGCTGTCGCCGTGGCTGTGGCTCGGCACGGTCGTCGTGTTCGTCGCGCACCTCGGCGGCGGTGGCAACTGGATCCTCTCGACGTACGGCCTGCAGGCGACCGTGCCCGACTACGTACGCGGTCGCGTGTTCGCGGTCGACTACATGCTCGCGACCCTCGTCATCGCGACGTCGCAGGCAACGGCGGGGTCGCTGGCGGATCGGGTCGACCCGCGCTGGGTGTCGTTCGGACTCGGATCGCTCGTCGTTCTCTACGCTGTCGGCTGGCTCGTCGCGACCCGCTCGTTCCGCGTTCGCGTCGCGCCCATAGCTGCGGAGGTCTGAAGGTGGCCGGTCCGTCGTTCCGTGCGGCGCCCGTCCGCATCCGCGTGCCCGCCACGTCGGCGAACCTCGGGCCGGGCTTCGACGCGTTCGGCCTCGCCCTCGGCCTCTACGACGATGTCGTCGCGCAGGTCGGCGAGAGCGGCGTGCACGTCGACGTCGCGGGGGAGGGCGCGGAGGACGTGCCACGCGACAAGCGGCACCTCGTCATCCGGGCGATGCGCGCGACGTTCGACGCGCTCGGCGGGCAGCCGCGTGGCATCGAGATCGTCTGCGCCAACCGCATCCCGCACGGCCGTGGCCTAGGCTCGTCCGCCGCCGCGATCGTCGCGGGGGTGCTCGCCGCGCGCGAGCTCGTCCTCGGCGGCCTCGGCGATGCCGACGTCCTCGCGCTCGCGGCCGAGATCGAGGGCCACCCGGACAACGTCGCCGCCTGCCTGCTCGGCGGGCTGACGCTGGCGTGGGGGAGCGGGACGGTGCGGTTGCCGGTGCATCCGGACGTCGCACCGGTGGCGTTCGTGCCGGCGTCGAAGTCGTCGACCGCGAAGGCACGCCGCCTGCTGCCCGAGACCGTCCCGCACGCCGATGCCGCCGCGAACGCTGCCCGTGCCGCGTTGCTCGTCGAAGCGCTTGGCCGCCACCCCGACCTCCTGATGCAGGCCACCGAGGACCGGTTGCACCAGCAGTACCGCGCGGCGGCGATGCCGCGGTCGATCGCGCTGATGAACGCGCTGCGCGAGAAGGGGATCCCCGCGGTCGTCAGTGGGGCCGGACCGACAGTTCTCGCGTTCGGCGGCGCGGACTTCCACGCCGGTCGAGGATGGTCGGTGATGCCGTTGCCCGTCGACACGGCGGGTGCGCTGGTACTGCCCGTGTAGTCACGGAAGGAGCTGGTCGCGATGACCACGGATCCGGTCTGGGAACGCCGCGCGGCCGCAACCGGTCTCGGTGCCGCGGCCTGCATGCTCGGCTCGTTCGTCGCCCTGAACTCCTCGTCCATCCCGTCGAGCGAGGCGAAGCTCGCGACCTGGTTCGCCGACAGCGGGCACCGCACCGCGCTCGTCGTGTCGTGGTTGCTGGTCGCGCTCGGCGCGGTGTTCTCCGTCTGGTTCCTCGGCACCCTGCGCGCGGTCGTGCAGCGGGCGGAAGGCGCCGAAGGGCGACTCGCGACGACGGCGTACGGCGCGGGCGTGCTGTCCGTCGGGCTCTTCGTCGTCGGCAGCGCGCTCCTCACTCCGATCGCCGCCGAGCTGTCGGACGACAAGGCGTTCAGGTACGACCCCGCGCTCGACCACCACCTCATGCAGCTCTCGGGCGCAGCGGCGTACGCCCTCTTCTCCTCTGCCGGGATGCTCGCGGCCGGGCTGTTCGGAGGGGTCGGGATCGCGTCGCTGCGGACGGGCCTTTTCCCGCGCTGGTTCGGCGTCGCGAGCGCCGTGGGTGCCGTGCTGCTCGTCGCCACGCCGTTCCTCGGCGGCGCGCCGGTACTGCTCATCCCCGTCTGGACGATCGCCGCGAGCGTGCTGACCCTGCGCCATCTGCGCGGTCCGCAGAAGATCGACTTGCCCTGAACACGCCCAGTGTTCGGGCGTTTCCTCCATCGAACGCTGGCACATCGCAGTTCGCTTCAGCGAAACGCCCGAGGGCTTCGCGCCGCCGTGCCCGACCGGGCCTGTGGACGAAACGTTGCGATGGCGTGTTTGCGCCACTAGTGGCGGTGTTCTCCCTGTGGTTCCTCGGCGCGGTACGCGCTCACGTCCGTCGCGCGGAAGAGGCACCAGGAAGGCTGTCGGCGACCGCGTTCGGTGCGGGCGCGCTGTCGGTCGGGCTGTTCGTCCTCGGCAGCGCGCTGCTCACGCCGATCGCCGGCGAGCTGACGTACGACAAGAGCAACTTCACGTACGACCCCGCGCTCGACCATCACCTGACGCTGCTTCTCGGTGCGCTCGCGTACATCGTCCTGGCATCGGCCGGGACGCTCGCGGCCGGACTGTTCGGCGCGGTCGGGATCGTGACGCTGCGGACCGGGGTCTTCCCGCGCTGGTTCGGCATCGCCAGCGTCGTGGGTGCCGTACCCCTGCTCGTCTCGGGCTTCCTCGGGCTGGCGCCCGTGCTGCTCATCCCGGTCTGGACGATCGTCGCGAGCGTCCTGACGATCCGCGCGCTCGGCACCGAGCGGTGAGCCGTCAGGATCCGGCGTCTTTTTCATGATCACACCCGTGCTGGGCTGATCGTCACCCGGCGTCCCGTACCCGTGACTGGAATGGACCGTATTGTCCGATTCTGGGACCTCCTCTACTGTCACGCCCGTTCCATCCACTACGCAGGGGAAGTGCCCAGCATGAGAATCTTCCGGATCCGCGCGATGCTCCCGGTCGCCGTGGCCGCAGCCCTCGTCACGGTGACTGCGGTGCCGGCCAGCGCGGAGAGCTTCGTGCCGTGCAACAGCTCGAACACGCGGGTGTGCTACGAGGAGCTCGGCCCGGTCGGCCCCCCGGTCCCCCTCTTCCAGGTCGTCCACGGCACGTCGCTCGCGACCGTCGCCGCGACCCTGGACATCTACGCCATCCCGTTCGGCGCCGGCAGCGTACAGATCCCGTGCATCACTCCGGTCGTCAACGGCGTGCCCGCCGACGCCTGCGCGCGGCTCGGCTTCACGCTCATCTCAAGCACGCCGCTGATCTCCGACGACGTCGACCAGCAACTGGAGCCGTCGGGCGCGATCTACGCGTGTAACGCCAACCTGACCGTGCTCGTGAACAACATCGGCCTCAACAACTTCCCGATCGTGTCGGTCTGCCAGAACGGCATCGCCGTCTCCGCGTGACACGCTAAACGTCCGGCGGGCCGGGGCGCCCCACGCGACCCGGCCCGCCGCCGCAAGGCGCCTAGTACGTCCGCCACAGGAACGACGCGGTCGCGGTCTGTACCACCGAGCCGTCGCAGCCTGCGGAGTACGCCGTCAGCGTGAGCGTGTAGGACTTCGCGACGGCGTAGTGGTGGTACGGCGGCGGTTGCGCGGGCAGCCAGGCAGTCGACGACGCGGGCCAGCCGCCGGACGTCTCCTGGCACGGGTTCGCGTCGCCGCCGAACGTGTCGCTCGTGCGACGTTAGGTGAGCAATCCGGGCAGCCGGGCCGGAATCCGCAGATCAGCCGCGCGACAGATGCCCTACCTGGGCAGGTCGAGCACGAGCAGCCGTATCTGCAGGCCGCCGACTTCCACACCCGTGACGTCGCCGGACAGCGTCCATGTCCCGGCCCGCTCGGTCGAGTCGTAGTCCCAGTAGTGGCCGGCACTGCAGTCGATCGTCCGGCCGGGCGACCCCGGGGCGCTGAGCCGGGCAGAGCCAGCGCCGCCGTCCCAGCACGGCAGCCGGGCGTACGCGACGCTGCCGTACTTGCCGCCGGGCGTACTTGCCGACGTGAAGTGCTCCACGGTCCCCAACGGCCCCGCGACGCCGACCGCAGACGAGGCCGTCGCCAGCACCTGCCGCGCGCGCGCCGACGACGGCCGGACCGTCCAGTACCGCGAGTCCACCGACGCCTTCAACGACGTGCCGTCGCCGGTGACGAAGTAGCGCGTCCCAGGCCCTGCCTCGATCGGCACCCGGGCCCGCATCGCCGTGCGCCCGTCGCCGCAGAGCGGCTGTCCCGGGCACGCCGACGTCGAAGCAGCCGTGCCGTAGGTACGCACCCGCCCGTCGGCGCTCAGCTGGAACCCGCCGACGTACGAGCCGTACCGGTGCCGTCCGTGCTTCGTCAGCGCGAAGACGCCGATCATCCCGCCGTCAGCGTTGGCGATCGTCATCGCGGCGTCGAGCCACGCGTCGCCCCGGCCGGCGTGCCCGGAGGGCACGACCTCGAGGACCCGCAGACCAGCCGTCGCCGGAGCGGCGTGCGCCGGTACGGGCA
>CBQZLL010000050.1:0-14548 GCA_967749945.1 uncultured Frankiaceae bacterium | reverse complement strand
ACCTCGTTGCGCGCGCAGCCCAGCGTCACGAGCGCGACGCGTCGGGGGGTCATGAGGTACGAGGGTAGCGGGCGGTCACCCCGCCGAGGTCGGGTCCCCCGGGCCGAAGTCGAGCCGGACGACCTCGCCGGGACGGCCGGGCGAGCCGAGGTCGTGGCCGTTGACGACGAGCTGGACGGCGGCGGCGTTGCCGACGACGAGGTGGATCGTCTTCTTCGCGGTGAAGTCGCGCCGCGCCGGCGACGTCATCAGGCCCTGGTACGCCGTCTTGCCGTCGGCCTTGACGGTGACGTAGCTGCGGGAGTTCGTCACCGTGACGCGGAGGAACACGCCGCTGCCCGGGATCTGCCCCGCGATCGGCCCGGTCGACGCGGGCGTGGTCGGCGCCGCGGGCGCGGACGGCGTCGGCGAGGACGACGAGGTGAGCGGCGCGGCCTGGTCGACCGGCGAGCCCGGGTCGTTGGTGTTGAACAACGACACGAGCGCGACGATGAGCAGCACGGCCGCCATGACGGCCATCGCGGCGGTCCAGTTCGGGCCCGAGCGGGACGGCATAGCGATGACTTCGTGCTCGAAGATCTCGTGCGGGGCCGGGGCCTGCGGCGCGCCGTACACCCGGTCGAACTCCGCGACGATCGGCGCCGGGTCGAGGTTGAGGACGTTGGCGATCGCGCGGATGTGGCCGCGCGCGTACACCGCGCCGCCGCAGGCGTCGAAGTCGCTCGCCTCGATCTTGCGCAGCAGCTCGCCCCGGATGCGGGTCGCGCGGCTGACGTCCTCGATCGAGAGTCCGGACTCTTCGCGGGCAGCGGCGAGGGCCTCGCCAACGGTCATGCGACGACACCTCCACGCCATGGCCGCGCCGCTGTGGGGGGAAGTACGGGCGACGCGATGTCGCATCCTATGGGGGCGTCTGCAAAGTCGGCAAAGCTACGTTTCCGGAACCGTGCCGCGACGGGGGCTCGCGCCGGGACCGAGCGGCCGGGAACCATGCAGGATCGCGCCCGCCGGGGTGTTGACCCGGCGGCTGAACAGCACCCGGTCCCACCGCTCGTCGCCGACCGCGATGAAGTCCGGGATGCTGCCGCACCGGGTCCAGCCGAGGGACTCGTAGAGGGCGTGGGCGCCGTGGTTGTTGCCCCGGGCGTCGAGCACGAGCACCTCGATGCCCGCGGCGGTGGCGTCCGCGGTGAGGGCCTCGGTGACCGTACGGCCGTGACCCTGGCCTCGCGCGTCGGGGTGGACCATGACCTTGCGGATCTCGGCGTTCTGCCGGATCACCGGCGCCTGGTAGCGGTTCCACACGCCGAGGGCCTCGATCCGCCCGTCGAGGCGGACGACCGCCAGCGCGCCGTCTCCCGTACGGGCCAGGTCGAGCTGGCCGTCGAGCCACTCACCTATCTCCGCCTCGTCGGGGACGTGCAGCCAGCCGACGGCCCCGCCGAGCGCGACGACGGCCGCGATGACGCGGTGCACGGCGGCGTACAGCGCGGCGTCGGCCGTGGTGGGGAACTCGACGGTCACCTGCCGGAGCCTACGAGGGCGTGCGCCGCTCGGGCGCAGCGCCCCAGTTTCGGTGATCTTGGCGAGGTTCTGCCCGCCTATGGTGCGAACCCTCACCAAGATCACCGGATCTGGGGAAGCGTGGGCGACCGGGGCGAGGCCCGGGGTCACCCGCGCAGCGTCGTGAGCACGCTGTCGAGCTCCTCGGGACGGACGAGGACGTCGCGGGCCTTCGAGCCTTCCGACGGTCCGACGATGCCGCGCTGCTCCATGAGGTCCATCAGCCGCCCGGCCCGGGCGAAGCCGACCTTGAGCTTGCGCTGGAGCATCGACGTCGAGCCGAACTGCGTCGACACGACCAGCTCGACCGCCTGCACGAGCACGCCGTCGTCGTCCCCGAGGTCGTCGTCGCCCGACCGGAAGCCGCCGATCGCGGACGACCGGGTGCCGACGACGTCGTCGCGGTAGTCGGGGTCGGCCTGCGTCTTGCAGTGCCGGACGAGCGCCTCGATCTCCGGCTCCGAGACGTACGCGCCCTGGATCCGCACCGGCTTGCTCGCGCCCATCGGCAGGAACAGCCCGTCGCCCAGCCCGACGAGCTTCTCCGCTCCGGGCTGGTCGAGGATGACCCGGCTGTCGGCGAGCGACGCGGTCGCGAACGCGAGCCGCGACGGGACGTTCGCCTTGATGAGGCCGGTGACGACGTCGACGGACGGTCGCTGCGTCGCCAGCACCAGGTGGATGCCGACCGCGCGGGCCATTGCGGTGATCCGGCAGATCGCATCCTCGACGTCGCGCGGCGCGACCATCATCAGGTCGGCGAGCTCGTCGACGATGACGAGGATGTACGGGTACGGCGCGTACACCCGTTCGGACAGCGGCGGCGCCTGGATCTCCCCCGACCGCACCTTGCGGTTGAAGTCGTCGACGTGGCGTACGCCGACCGCGGAGAGGTCCTCGTACCGCATCTCCATCTCGCGGACGACCCACTGCAAGGCCTCGGCGGCCCGCTTAGGGTTGGTGATGATCGGCGTCACGAGGTGCGGGATGCCCTGGTAGTGCGTCAGCTCGACCCGCTTCGGGTCGACGAGGACGAGCCGCACCTCCTCGGGCGTCGCGCGCGACAACACCGACATGATGAGGGCGTTCATGCACGTCGACTTGCCGGCGCCGGTCGCGCCGGCGATGAGGATGTGCGGCATCTTCGCGAGGTTGGCGACGACGTAGCCGCCCTCGATGTCCTTGCCCAGCGCCACCGTCAACGGGTGGTGCTCGTCCTTCGCCTTCTTGCTGCGCAGGACGTCGCCGAGCGACACGAGCTCTCTGTCGACGTTCGGGATCTCGACGCCGACGGCGGACTTGCCGGGGATCGGGCTGATGATCCGGACGTCGGGCGACTTCACGGCGTACGCGATGTTGCGCGAGAGCTGGGTGATCCGCTCGACCTTGACGGCGGGGCCGAGCTCGACCTCGTACCGCGTCACCGTCGGCCCCCGGGTGAACCCGGTGACCTGCGCGTCGATGTCGAACTGCTCCAGCACGCTCGTGAGCGCGGCGATGACGGTCTCGTTCGCCGGGGTCCTGGCCTTGGGGGGGGTGCCCTCGCGGAGCAACGTCGGCGCGGGCAGCACGTAGCCGCCCTTGCCGGTCGCGGAGAGCGGGAGCTGCTCGGCGACCTTCGGCGGCAGGGTATGCCCGGGGGGGTCGACGAACGCCGGGACGACCGGGAGCACCTCGGACTCCGGCTCGGCCAGCACGCCGACCCGCGAGCGGGCCGGGCGGCGGCGCCTGAGCGACTCGGGCTCCTCCGGCTCCGGCTCGGGCTCCGGCGCGCGGTGGCGCAGGCCCCTGATCCGGTCGGGTACGGCGTTCAGCGGGGTGGCCGTGACGACGAGCAGCCCGAACACCCCGAGCAGCACGAGCAGCGGGGCCGCGACCACCGGCCCGACGGCGGAGCGCATCGGCGACGACCCGAGGAAGCCGACGATCCCGCCCGCGTGCCGCATCGCGGTGGCGCCGTCGGGCGGCGCGGGCGTGCCGTGCGCGAGGTGGACCAGGCCGAGGGCCCCGCAGGCGAGCGCGGTCCAGCCCACGACGAGACGACCCCGCGAGGCGGGGTCCGAGGGGTGGCGCAGCAAACGCCAGGCCATCGCCGCGAGCAGCAACGGCACCAGCGCCGCGGCGCTGCCCACGCTGCCGCGAACGAGCGCCTCGACCGGTCCGCCGAGTGCCCCGGACGCGTGCCACCACACGGCGGCCGCGCTGACGATGGCGGCAGCGAGGGCCCCGAGCCCGGCCCCATCCCTGCGGTGCGCCGGGTCGAGGTCGCGGGCGCCGTGGCCGAGCGTACGTACGGTCGCGCCGAGCGCGTGCGCGAGGAGGATCCACAGGCCGGCGACGGCACGGGCGAGGGCCCGGAGCACGCGGGCGGACGCGGGCTTCTTCGGCGGGGGCTTCTTGCGCGCGGCGGGCTTGCGGCGGGCCGGCGGTCGCGCGGGCGTCCGCGCGGCGGCGGCCCGGGATCGGGGGGCTGGGCGGGGGGGGTCGTCGAGGTCGATCGTGCGCGCGGCCGACCGGCCCGCGGGGCGGGCACGCGGGGACGGCGACGGCGCACGGGTTGCCATGCCAGCACGGTAACGGCGTCACAACCGTCACACAAACACCGCCAGCCCCACGGTTGGGACGTACGGCGACCCCCTGATGACGGCCTGTGGAAAAAAACTCCGGACAAACCTGTAATCGCGGGGCAGTTCGTGCGTGCTGTATGGCGGCGGGGGCATCCGCCGGTACCACCAACGGGGGTTTCGGGAAGGGCCGGCCGGCCACGGGGGTCCGGCCGGCCCTTCTTCGTTGGCGCGGTCAGACTTCGACGACGACCGGAATGATCATGGGTCGGCGGCCGTACGACTCGCTCACCCACTTGCCCACGGCCCGCCGGACGAGCTGCTGCAGTGCCTGCGTGTCGCCGACGCCCTCGGCGCCCGCACCCGCGAGCGCGTCGGACACCCGCCGCTCCGCCTCGGCGAACGAGCGCGCCGCGTCCCCGGTGAACCCCCGCGCGAAGAACTCCGGCCCGGCCGTCACCTTGCCCGTCATCGAGTCGACCACGACGACGACCGTGATGAACCCCTCGTCGCCGAGGATCCGCCGGTCCTTGAGCGCCATCTCCGAGACGTCGCCGACGACGAGGCCGTCGACGTACACGTAGCCGCACTGCACCCGCCCGGTGATCCGGGCGACGCCCTCGACCAGGTCCACCACGACGCCGTCCTCGGCGTAGACGACCCGGTCGTACGGCACGCCGGTCGCCACCGCGAGCGCGCCGTGCGCGCGCAGGTGCCGCCACTCGCCGTGGATGGGCAGGACGTTGCGCGGCCGGGTGGCGTTCAGCAGGAAGAGCAGCTCGCCCGCCGGCGCGTGGCCCGACACGTGGACGAGCGAGTTGCCCTTGTGCAGGACGGTGGCGCCCCAGCGATGCAGGCCGTTGATGACCCGGTGCACCGCGTTCTCGTTGCCGGGGATGAGGCTGGACGCGAGGACGACAGTGTCGTCGGCCTCGATGCGGACCGGGTGGTCGCGGTTGGCCATCCGGGACAGCGCCGAGAGCGGCTCGCCCTGCGACCCCGTCGAGATGAGGCACACCGTGTGCGGCGGCAGGACGTCGATCTCGCGGGCGTTCATGAGCAGGTCGCCGGGCACCTGGAGGTAGCCGAGCTCGCGGGCGACCTCCATGTTGCGGACCATCGACCGCCCGACGAACGCCACCTTGCGCCCGTGCTCGGCGGCCGCGTCGATGACCTGCTGGACCCGGTGTACGTGGCTCGCGAAGCAGGCCGTGATGATCCGGCCCTTGGCGACGCTGAAGATGCGGCGCAGCTCCTCGCCGACCGCGCGCTCGCTGGTGACGAAACCGGCGACCTCGGCGTTCGTCGAGTCGGAGAGCAGCAGGTCGACGCCCTCGGTACCGAACGCGGCGAACGCCCCGAGATCCGTCACCCGCCCGTCGATCGGGAGCTGGTCCATCTTGAAGTCGCCGGAGTGGACGACCAGGCCCGCGCCGGTACGGATGCCGACCGCGAGCGCGTCGGGGACCGAGTGGTTGACCGCGACGAACTCGCAGTCGAACGGGCCGTACGTCCTCCGGTCTCCCTCGACGACCGTCTCGAGGACGGGCGTGATCCGGTGCTCGCGCAGCTTGCTGTCGAGCAGCGCGAGCGTGAGGCGGGAGCCGACCAGCGTGATGTCAGGACGTTCGCGGAGCAGGAACGGCACCGCCCCGATGTGGTCCTCGTGCGCGTGCGTCAGGACCAGCGCCTCGATGTCGTCGAGGCGGTCCCTGATGAACGAGAAGTCAGGCAGGATCAGGTCGACGCCCGGCTGCTCGGTCTCGGGGAACAGCACGCCGCAGTCGACGACGAGCAGCCGCCCGGCGTACTCGAAGACGGTCATGTTGCGGCCGATCTCGCCGAGCCCGCCGAGCGGGACGATGCGCAGGCCGTTCTTGGGGAGCGCGGGCGGCGGGCCGAGCTCGGGATGGGGGTGGCTCATCCGACGCTCACACCCGCGGCGGCGAGGTCACGGCGCAACGTCGCGACCTGGTCCTCCGTGGCGTCGACCAACGGCGGTCTCGTCGGGCCGCCAGGCAGCCCCTGGAGCCGCAACGCGGCCTTGACCGTGATGACGCCCTGGGTGCGGAAGAACCCGTCGTACGCGGGCAGCAGCTCGCGATGGATCGAGGTCGCGGTGGCGACGTCTCCGGCGAAGTACGCGTCGGCCAGCGCGCGCAGCGTTCCGGCGAACAGGTGGCCGACCACCGAGACGAATCCGCACGCGCCGACCGAGAGCAGCGGCAGGTTGAGCAGGTCGGTGCCCGAGTAGAACGCGAGGTCGGTCTCGGCCAGGACCCGCGACGCGGCGCCGAGGTCGTCCTTCGCGTCCTTGACCGCGACGATCCGGTCGTGTGCCGCGAGGCGGACGAGCGTCTCGGTCGCGATCGGCGCGGCGGTGCGGGCGGGGATGTCGTAGAGCATGTTCGGCAGGCCGGTGGAGTCGGCCACGACCTGGAAGTGGTTGAGCAGCCCGGCCTGTGGCGGCTTGCTGTAGTACGGCGTGACGACGAGCAGCGCGTGCGCCCCGGCCTTCTCGGCCTGGCGGGCCAGCTCGCAGGTATGGGCGGTGTCGTTCGTGCCGACGCCGGCGACGACGTGCGCCTTGTCGCCGACGGCCTCGACGACCGCGCGGACGAGGCGTTCCTTCTCGTCGTCGGTGGTGGTGGGGGCCTCGCCGGTGGTTCCGTTGACGACGAGGCCGTCGTTGCCGAGCGCGACGAGATGCTCGGCGAGCACCGCCGCTCCATCGAGGTCGAGCGCGCCGTCCTCCCCGAACGGCGTGACCATCGCGGTCAGGACGGTGCCAAACGGCGCTGCGGGTCGCGTCATGGTGCCATCATCCCCGACCGGGGGCCGGCAACGCGGGACGGGGGTCATCCGTAGTGCTCGACGACCTGACGCCGTCCGAACGCGGGCTCCTCGACGCTGCCGCGGAGGGACGGCCGTTCGGCGACGCGGACGACGGCCCGTACGACGTCGAGACCATGCGTACCTGGGGCCCCGAACGCACGATCCGCGCCGAGGTCCTGCGTCACCTCCTCGTCGGCGACGACTGGCCAGTCCAGGCCCGCGGCGTCGTCGTCGAGGGCATCCGCTTCGTCGGCTCGCTCGACGCGCTCGACTCGCGGGTGCGCTGCCCGCTGGTGCTGTCGGAGTGCCTCCTCGACGGCGCCGAGCCGTGGTACCTGGCCGGCGCGACGGTGTCTCGCCTGTACTTCGGCGAGTGCTACCTGCCCGGGCTCGCGGGCGACGGGCTCGTCGTGACCAGCGGCGTCGTGCTGCGTCAGTGCACCGTCGAGGGCGGCGTTCGGCTCGTCGGCACCCAGATCACCGGCGGCCTCGACTGCGAGGGGACCTCGTTCGGTGGCGAGGACGGGTGTGCACTGACAGCCGACCGCGCCGTCGTGCGCGGAGGGGTGTTCCTCGCCGACATCGAGGCCGACGGCTCCGTTCGCTTCGCGAGCGCGGACATCGCGGGGCCGGTGACCCTGGACGGGGCGCGCCTCGGGGCCGACGACCAGGGCAACGCGCTGATGGCGGACGGTGTGTCGATCCGCGGCGCCCTCGGGCTCGCCGGCGTGGTCGCGACGGGGGCGATCCGCCTGCCTGGCGCGACGATCGACGGCCAGCTGCAGTGTCGCGACGCGCGACTCGACGGGACCGACGGCATCGGCGACTCGCTCGTCGCGTTCGGCGCCGCGATCGGCGGCGACGCGCTCCTCGACGGCGACTTCCACGCCGCGGGCCGGGTGCACCTGCGGAGTACCCGCATCGGCGGGTCGGTGCTCCTCGGGGGCGCGCTCGACGGCGACACCGCGTTCTACGCGCCGGGTGCACGCGTCGAGCACGAGTTCCGCTGGCGACCGGCCGCGCCCGTCGGTGGCGTCGTCGTCCTGGAGCGGATGACGGTCGGCCGGCTCACCGACGACTGGACGAAGCCCGGGGCGCACTGGCCGCCCCGCGGACGGCTACGGCTGACCGGGTTCACCTACGACGGCTTCGGATCGGCCGCCACCGTCGCGCAACGGCTCGACTGGGTGCGGCGGCAGGACCCGTTCTCGACGCAGCCGTACGAGCAGCTGGTCCGGGTCTATACGCAGGCCGGGCAGGACACCGACGCGCGGACGGTCGCCATCGCCAAGCGAAACGACCTGCGCGAGCGCGGCGAGATGACGCCGCTGCGCAAGGCCGGCAGCCGGGCCCTCGACGTCACGATCAAGCACGGCTACCAGCCAGGGCGCGCGGTCGTGCTGCTCGTCGCGCTCTACGTCGCGGTGCTCGGCGTCTTCTGGCACGCGCAGCACCGGCGGGGCGCGATCGTCCCCGCGCGGGACACCACCGCGGCCGCTGACCCGCTGCGCTGCCGGGTGGGCTACCCGTGCTTCTACCCGGCGACGTACGCGCTCGACGTGGTCGTCCCGATCCTCGACATACGGGACGCCGACGCCTGGCGTCCGCGCGGCGGCGGCTACGCCGCGCTCACCGTCGTCGCGACCGGCCTCGGCTGGGCGTTCAGCACGCTCGCGGTCCTCGGGTACACCGGCATCGTCCGCAGGGAATGACTACTTCCAGCGGAAGTGCACGAAGACCCGCCCGAAGTTCTTCGAGTCCTTCTCGACCCGGTGGTAGGTCGCCTTCACCTCGGGCCGGTCGAGGAACTTCAGCACCCGCTTCTTGAGCGCCCCCGAGCCCTTGCCGGGGATGATCTCGACGAGCGGCGCCTTCTTCGCCTTCGCCTCGGCCATGACGTCCTGCAGCGCGCGTTCGATCTCGTCACCGCGGTTATAGACATCGTGCAGGTCGAGCACGAGCTTCACGAGGGGCATCCTGCTCTCGTGGTCACTGCCGACGACATCCGTACGGTCGCGCTGTCCCTGCCGCGGACGACCGAGCACCTCATCCGCGACCGGGTGAAGTTCCGCGTGGGCAGCATCGTCTATCTCTCGCTCTCGCCCGACGAGACGACGATGGGTGTCGCGTTCCCGAAGGACGAGCGCGACGCCGTCATCGAGGCCGAGCCGGACAAGTTCTTCCTCCCGATCCCGTCCGACCTCCGCTACCAGTGGATCCAGGTACGCCTCGCGGCGATCGACGCGATCGAGATGGAGGAGCTCGTGATCGACGCGTGGCGGATGGTCGTCCCGAAGCGGGTGGCCGCCGCGCACCTAGGCTCAACGCCATGACCACCTCGTGGACGCTCGCCGTCGACCGCTCCGACCTCGCGCGGACGTCGCTCCGCGACGCCCCGGTGCCGGCCATCGGCGAGGGCGAGGCGCTGCTCCGCGTCGACCGTGTCGGCCTCACTGCGAACAACGTGACGTACGCCGTCCTCGGCGACGCGTTCCGGTACTGGGAGTTCTTCCCGGCCGAGCCGGGCTGGGGCCAGGTGCCGCTCTGGGGCTTCGCCGACGTCGCCGCGTCGACCGTGCCCGGTGTCGACGACGGCGACCGTTACTACGGCTACTTGCCGCCCGCGGGCCATCTTGTGGTCCGCCCTGAGCGCATCGACGACCGCGGGTTCCGCGACGGGTCGCCGCACCGCGCCGGGCTGCCGTCGCCGTACAACGCGTACGCCCGCACCACCGGCGACGCCGCGTACGAACCGGGCCGCGAGGACCTGCAGGTGCTGTACCGGCCGCTGTTCTTCACGTCGTTCATGCTCGCCGACGCCCTGGTCGACAACGACCTTTACGGCGCCTCCGTCGTCGCGCTCTCGTCGGCGTCGAGCAAGACGGCGTACGGCACCGCGTTCCTGCTCCGCGACGCGGGCCGCACCCTCGTCGGTCTCACGTCGCCCGACAACGTCGTGTTCACCGAGAGCCTCGAGGTCTACGACGAGGTCCTCCCCTACGATGCCGCCACGTCGCTCGCGCCGAAGCCCACGACGTACCTCGACTTCGCGGGCAATGCGGGCCTGCGCGTCGCGCTGCACGACCACCTCGGCGACGACCTCGTGCACGACGCCGTGGTCGGGATCACCCACCAGGACGCCGCGCCGATCGGCACGCTCGCGGGTGCGCGGCCGCAGGTGTTCTTCGCGCCCGAGCGGATGCGCAAGCGGGCCCGCGACTGGGGCCGCACCGGTCTGGACGAGCGGTTCGGCGACGCGTGGCGCCGCTTCGCGCCGGCCGTCGAGGGCTGGGTCGACGTCGTCGAGCACCACGGGCCCGAGGCGTTGCGCGAGGTCTGGCTCGACGTGCTCGCCGGTCGCGCGGCGCCGCGCGCGGGGCATGTCGTGACGTTCTAGTAGGGCTTGGCGAAACGGCCCGGATCGGTTCGGCCGTCCCAGAACTTCGTGATCTTGGCGAGGTTGTGCACCATATGCGTGCAGAACATCGCCAAGATCACGAGATGTGGGCTGGCGAAGCACACCGCGACGAGCGTTTCGCCAAGCCCTACGAGCTCCCCAGGTACTCCGTCACCGCGACGGCGTCGGCGGCGAGCGCCGCGCCGGGCAACCGCTCGAACGGCTCGATCTCGACCCGCCCACCCACCAGCGCCCACGTCGCTACGGAGCGCCCGCCGACGAGCGCGAACGGCCGGAACATGCCTCCGCTCATGACGCGGTCCGCGTACCTGCCGACCAGCGGCTCGCGCGAGACCCAGCCGAGCAGCACCGGCTCGAACGCCCCGAGCAGTCGCGGCGCGGGCAGCCCGGCCTCCGGTGCCGCCGACGTCAGTGCCGCGAGCCCGTCGTCGCGCCCGGCGAGTGACGACGCGATCGCACGCACCCCCGCGCGGGCGTCCCGCAGCGGCAGCCCCGCCCACTTCGCGAGGTCGTGAGCCGACGCGGGACCGTGGCCGGCCAGGTAGCGGCGGGCCAGCTCGGCGAGCGCGACGTCCCGGTCGACCGGCTTCGCCGGGCCGAGCCAGTCGTGGACGAGGACGTACGCCTGCTCCTTCCCCACCATCGGCCCGCGCACGACGAGGCCGCGCAACGACGCGAGGAACAGCACCTGCACGAATGCCTGCCCCTGGGTCGGAACCCCTTGCGCCGCAACGCGTTCGGCCAGCTGGCGCCGAGTCAGCGGACCATCGTGAAGCGCGCGCGAGATCACCCGGACGCCCTTGTCCGCCTGCGCCGGCGTCACGTCCTCCTGTGCGAGACGGCGCGCGTTGCCCGTGTACAGCGGCGGCGTCGTCAACGCCTGCAACCATCCGTAGTCCTCGGCGCGGACCAGGTGCAGCGTGCCGCGGTTGAGCCAGGTGACGACGAGCGCGCGCGAGTCGAGGGCAGCGTCGACGTCGCGCGCGTGCAGCCCGGTCGAGCGCGCGCGGATCGCGAGCCGCGCGCCGCGCGGGTCCTGCGCCTGAACGGCGAGCAGCCGCTCGACGACCGCGACCGGGTCGCGCACGGGCGGGCCGGTGAGCCCCTGCGCGGCGAAACGTTCGGCGAGCACGCTCACAGCGCGCGCACCAGCAACGAACGGTGGCGGATCGTCCATGCGGCGCTGCGCGTCCGCCGCTCGACGCCGGATGCGAGTCCTTCGAGCGCATCCTCCTGCGCGGTCAGCACCGCGAACTCGACCTTCCGGTCGACGAACGTCGCGAGCAGCCGTGCCCGGTCCTCCGCCGGCGGCAGCCCGTCGCCCGCGAAGCCGACGTCCGCGAGGTGGCGAAGCAACGCGAGGACGGCTACGGGCTCACCCGCCCGTTGCGGTCGAACGCGCCGTGGGTGATCGGCATGAGGCGGGCCCACTCGGCCTCCATGAGCTCTCCGACCATCTCGATCTCGCGCTGCGGGTACGACGGGAACGTCGCGTCCTCTCGCTTGGTCCGCAGGCTGAGGAACGCCATGAGCGACCGGGCGTTGCACGTCGCGTACATCGACGAGTACGTCGCCACCGGCAGCACGCCACGCGCCACCTCGCGCGCGACGCCGGCCCGCAGCATCTGCTGGTACGCCCGGTACGCCGTCGTGCACGCGGCCTTGGTCTCCTCGACGACCGTGTCGTACTGCTCCGTGGTCCCGTCGACGAACACGTAGTGCCCGGCCTTCCCCTGCTGAACCAGCTTCCGGTCGGCGGCGGGGACGTAGAAGACGGGTTCGAGCTCGCGGTAGCGGCCGGAGGACTCGTTGTACGACCAGCCGACCCGGTGCCGGTGGAACTCCCGGAACACGAAGATCGGCGCGCTGACGAGGAAGGTCATCGAGTTGTGCTCGAACGGCGTGCCGTGGCGTTCGCGCATCAGGTAGTTGATGAGCCCGGCCGAGCGCTGCGGGTCCTCGTGGACCGCCTCGATGGACTGCTCGCCCACCGTGGACACCCGCGCGGCCCAGATCACGTCGCTGTCGCCGGCGCTCGACTTCACCAGCTCGACCGACACGTCGCTGCGCCAGCTCGGCTCGAGCTTCAGTTCCTCGTCGACATCCATGGGGCGGGACTCTAGCCGCACCATCTGGTATCCCAGAGTCAACGACACCCCTATATCTTCCGTGTCGTAGCCTTCCCGCGTGATCCGCGCCGCGACCCCCGCCGACGCCCCCGACATCGCCCGGGTGCACGTCGAGACCTGGCGCCGGGCGTACGACGGGCTGCTCCCCGCCGACTTCCTCGCCACGCTCTCCGTCGCCGTCGGGACGGTGCGCTGGGAGGACCACATCGCCGATCAGGAGCGCCGGACGTTCGTCGCCGGCGACCCGGTGCGGGCGTTCGCCTCGGCCGGCCCGCCGCGCGACGCCGACCTGCCTGCGGGCACGGGCGAGGTCTACGCCGTCTACGTGCACCCCAAAGCCCAGCGCCAGGCCGTCGGGAAGGCCCTCGTCGAGGCGGCGACCGCGTGGCTCGGCGAGCGCGGATGCACCGGGGCGGCCCTGTGGGTCCTGACCGGAAACGTCGGCGCGCGGGCGTTTTACCAGGCCGAGGGTTGGCAACAAGACGGGTCAGAAAGGACAATCGACCTCGGGGGAACGCTTGCGGACGAGGTCCGGTACCGGCGGGAACTTTCCGCACGGGCCGCAACCCCCGGACCGGTTGGGCGTTGACATAGGCAACGGTGTGACCCGAAAGGGGGCTACGCCGTATGGGAGGGCCTGAGATGTCGGGGTACGCCGCCTTCGCGGCGACGCACGAGGAGCGTCTCGTACGCTCGCTCGTCGCCGAGACCGGGCTCCCGCGCGCCTCCGCACAGGCAGTCGCCCGCGAGGTCCTGGCGGTGGCCTGGGAGCGCGGGGTGACCTTCCCGGACGGCGCCGCGTACGGCTGGCTCCGCGTCGCCGCCCGGCATTGCGCCGCCGATCCCGCCTCCGCCTGGGCCGCGGCCGCCGACACCGCACTCGTCCAGGCGCCCGACGCCGTCGCCGCGCTCGCCGCGTTGCCCGCCGACGACCGCGCATTGCTCCGGCTCCGCTACGTCGAGGGCCTGCTCCCCGCCGCCATCGCCGAACGCCTCGGCACTACCGCCGCCGACGTGCTCGACCGCCTCGACCGGGCGCGGACAGGCGCCGCCCGCGGGTTCGCCCGGCGCCCCCGCGTCATGGCCGTCCTGCGGCCCGTCGCGGCCGTCGCGCTCGGCGCTTCCGCCGCCGCCACCCTGCTCCTCTCCGGCGCGCGGACCGGCGTGCCGCTGCCGCCGTACGCGGCCGGGCAGCCGGCCTACGGCACCGCGCCGCTCGTCACCGAGCCGGTCGACGCCGCGCCCCACGTCGCCCCGCCCGCGCCTGTCGTCGTGATCGACTCCAGTCGGTCGTCGAACGGCGCCGATCTCCGCGTGCCCGGCGGCGACGACGACGGCGACCTCCACCAGCCGCGCAAGTGCGCCCTGCCGAAGACCTGCCTCCCGAAGAACCGCGTCCGGCCCGACGAGATCCACGTCCCGCTGCCGACCGAGGTCGGCGAGGTCTACGGCAACGACGAGGTGGTCGTCGAGAACACCGCGCCCGTCGCGGTCTGCGACAACGTCCCCTCGCCGCCCGCCGGCGTCGCGAAGTGTGTGCCGGGGACGCGCGGCTAGGGCCTGTCTCCCGGATCGGCGCCGGCGCGAGCGGGAGCCCGGGGCGCGGCTCGCCAGGCGGAGGAGGAGGCCGGTAGCAGCGCTACCGGCGACGACGACAACGCGGCGAGGCGCGGTCCGGGCCCCGCGCAGCAGGCGACGGGTCCGGGAGACAGGCCCTAGTCTCCGTTCCAGGGAGGCTGACATGTGCCGGAGCATCAAGACGCTGCGCGGTGCCGAGCCCGCGCCGACCGACGCCGAGGTCGAGGCGGCGGCACTGCAGTACGTCCGCAAGCTGAGCGGCTACCGCGCCCCGTCCCGGGCGAACGCGGAGGTCTTCGACCGCGCGGTCGCCGAAGTCGCGGCGGCGACCCAGCGGCTGCTCGACACCCTCGCCCCGCCGGGCGCCCGGGTCTGACGGCGGCACCGCAGTCGCGTGATCTTGGCGAGTTTCTGCACGAATATGGTGCAAACAATCGCCAAGATCACGAGAGGTCGGCCGC
>CBQZLL010000049.1:0-14555 GCA_967749945.1 uncultured Frankiaceae bacterium | reverse complement strand
TGCGCCCGCGTCGTCGGCGAGGTGATGGGCAACTACCACCCGCACGGCGACAGCGCGATCTACGACACTCTCGTCCGGATGGCGCAGCCGTGGGCGCTGCGCTACCCGCTCGTCGACGGCCAGGGCAACTTCGGCTCCCCGGGCAACGACCCGGCAGCAGCTATGCGCTACTGCGTCGCCGGCGACACGAGGGTCCGGACGCTCGACGGCGGGACGCCGCGCATCGACGCGATCGTCGCCGACGCGGCGCCAAACAGCGACAACGCGATCGATCGCAAGGTCGAGGGCCGGCTCGGCGAGCCGGTACGGGCGACGATGCTGTTCCACTCCGGCGAGCACCCGACGAAGCGGGTCGTCACGACCGCCGGCTACGAGCTGACCGGCACGCTGAACCACCCCATCCTCACCCTCAGTGCGTCCGCGGGCATACCGCAGCTGCTGTGGAAGCTGCTCGACGAGGTAAGTCCGGGAGACGTCGTCGCGCTGCGGCGACCGGTTGACCACGTCGTCGCCGAGGTTTCCGAGGTGGATTGGCAGCTCGCGTTCCTCGCGGGCGCCATGGTCTCGGAAGGTTGGTGCGGCGAGGCCCGTGCGGGCTTCAACAATGAGGACGAGACATTCTTCGCGGACGTCGTCGAGGCGTACGACGCCGTCGTCGGCGGACCGCGCTACGTGTACTCGCGCACGATCGCGTCGGGCAACGTCATCCACGAGCTCGACGTGCAGAACCTCGCGGCGCTCCGCGCGACGCCGCTCGCCTGCCTGGTAGGACTGCGCAGCGCGGGCAAGGTCGTCCCCGAGTTCGTCTGGACCGGCGCGCAGGGTGTGAAGCGGTCGTTCCTCCAGGCGCTGTTCACGGGCGACGGATCGTCGTCGCTGCTCCCGCGCAACACCATCCAGGTGTCGTACTCGACCCGCAGTGCGCGCCTGGCCCGCGACGTGCAGGACCTCCTCCTCGAGTTCGGCGTCGTCTCCCGGCTCTGCCGCGCCGCCACGGGCGAGATCAAGGTCGTGGTCACGAACCGCCGCGACGCGCGCCGGTTCGCGACGGACGTGGGTTTCGTGGGCGCCAAGCAGGCCAAGCTGGAGAAGGCGCTCGCAACGATCCCGGCGACCAGCCGCGCGCTGTCGAGCGACCATATCCCGTACGTCGCGGCGTACCTGCGCGAGTCGGGTGACGCCTGGCTACGCCGGCACAACGTCGACCGGGTCGAGCGCTGGGAGCGTGACGCCGAGCAGATCTGGTCGCACGTCCCCGCCCCCGAGGCGCGTCGCGTCGTCGAGCCACTGGTCGAGGCCGGGTACTACTACGCCACCGTCGCGAGGGTCGAGGATGCGGGCGTCCAGCCGGTGTACTCGATCCGGGTCGACACCGACGAGCACGCGTTCGTGACGAACGGCTTCGTCAGCCACAACACCGAGTGCCGGATGGCGCCGCTCGCCATGGAGATGGTGCGCGACATCGACCAGGAGACGGTCGACTTCGCGCCCAACTACGACGGCAAGACGATGGAGCCGTTGCTCCTGCCGTCGCGGTTCCCCAACCTGCTCGTCAACGGCAGCGCCGGCATCGCCGTCGGTATGGCGACGAACATCCCGCCGCACAACCTCCGCGAGGTCGCCTCCGGTGTCGTGTGGGCGCTGGAGCACCCCGACGCGTCGCAGGAGGAGCTGCTCGAAGCGCTGCTCGAGCGCATCAAGGGCCCGGACTTCCCGACGGCGGCGTACATCGTGGGCAAGCAAGGGATCGAGGACGCGTACCGCACCGGGCGGGGAAGCATCCGGATGCGCGCGGTCGTCGAGGTCGACGAGGACCGCAAGGGGCGGACGATCCTCGTCGTCACCGAGCTGCCGTACCAGACCAACCCCGACAACCTCGCCGAGAAGATCGCCGAGCTGGTCAAGGAGGGGAAGGTCAGCGGCATCGCCGACGTCAAGGACGAGTCGAGCGCCCGCACCGGCCAGCGGCTCGTCATCGTCCTCAAGCGCGACGCCGTCGCGAAGGTCGTCCTCAACAACCTCTACAAGCACACCGCGCTGCAGGACACGTTCGGCGCGAACATGCTCGCGATCGTCGACGGCGTGCCGCGCACGTTGCGGCTCGACGAGTTCGTCAGCCACTACGTTGCCCATCAGATCGAGGTCATCCAGCGGCGGACGACGTACCTGCTGCGCAAGGCCGAGGAACGCGCGCACATCCTGCGCGGCCTGGCCAAGGCGCTCGACCACCTCGACGAGGTCATCGCGCTCATCCGCGGCAGCGAGTCGGCGGAGGCCGCGCGCAGCGGCCTGATGGACCTGCTCGACATCGACGAGATCCAGGCCACCGCGATCCTCGACATGCAGCTCCGCCGTATCGCGGCCCTGGAGCGACAGAAGATCGTCGACGAGCTGGTCGAAACCGAGCTCAAGATCGCCGACCTGCAGAACATCCTTGCCAACGAGCCGCGGCAGCGTTCGATCGTCAAGGACGAGCTGACCGAGATCGCCGACAAGTACGGCGACGAGCGGCGCACGCGGCTCATCCCGGCCGAGGGCGACCTCTCCGACGAAGACCTCATCGCGCAGGAGGACGTCGTCGTCACGGTGACCCGCGGCGGCTACGCGAAGCGCACCAAGACCGACGTCTACCGCCAGCAGCGGCGCGGCGGCCGCGGCGTCCAGGGCGCGCAGCTGCGCGAGGACGACATCGTCGAGCACTTCTTCATCACGACGACGCACCACTGGATCCTGTTCTTCACGAACAAGGGACGCGTGTACCGCTGCAAGGCGCACGAGCTGCCCGAGCAGGCGCGGACGGCGAAGGGCCAGCACGTCGCGAACATTCTCGCGTTCCAACCTGACGAGAAGATCGCCCAGGTCATCGACATCAAGGACTACGGCGTCGCGCCCTACCTCGTCCTGGCGACCCGCAAGGGGATCACGAAGAAGACGGCGCTACGCGAGTTCGACTCGAACCGATCCGGCGGCCTCATCGCGGTCAACTTGCGCGAGGACGACGAGCTCATCGGCGCGGCGCTCATCTCGGCTGAGGACGACCTCATCCTGGTGAGCCGGCACGCGCAGTCGATCCGCTTCACCGCGGACGACGAGGCGCTGCGGCCGATGGGCCGGGCGACGTCCGGAGTCATCGGCATGCGGCTCAACGAGGGCGACGAGCTGCTGTCGATGCAGGTCGTCCAGGACGGCGCGGCGCTGCTCGTCGTCACCGACGGCGGGTTCGGCAAGAAGACGCGGATCGAGGAGTACTCGCCGCAGGGCCGTGGCGGCAAGGGCGTCCTCACGGCGCGGCTCGTGGCGAAGCGCGGCCGGCTCGTCGGCGCGCTGGTGGTCCAGCCCGACGACGAGATCTTCGCGATCACGTCGACCGGTGTCGTGATCCGGATGTCGGTGAAGCCGTTGCGGCACCTGTCCCGCGCGACGATGGGCGTGAAGCTCATCAACCTCGACCCGGGCGCGACCGTCGTCGCGGTCGCCCGTAACGCCGAGGAGCGCGACGAAGACGAGGAAGGGAACGGCGCGTGACCACCCCCGCGGGACCGCCGCCCGCGTCGACGATGGGTACGCCGGTCACCCCGGCCAACCCCGCGGCGGCGCAGCCGTTGCGGGCGCCCGCCAAGGCGCGCCGCGCGCGGCTCGTCATCCGGCGGATCGACCCGTGGTCGGTGCTGAAGTTCTCGCTGCTGTTCTCGCTCTGTCTTCTCATCGTGTTCGTCGTCGCCGTCGCCGCGCTCTACTTCGCGCTCGACGCCCTGGGCGTCTTCGACTCGGTGAACCAGTTCGTCCGCGACGTGACCCAGGCCAACCAGGGTGGGACGCCGACGGGCGGGTTCGACGTCACGTTCTCGGCCGGCCGGGTCATCGGCGGCGCGTTGGTCATCGGGCTGATCAACGTCGTGATCCTGACGGCGATCAGCACGCTCGGGGCGTTCCTCTACAACCTCTGCGCGGACATCGTGGGCGGCATCGAGGTGACGCTGGCGGAGCGGGAGTAGCCGGACCTGGGGTACTCTCCCCTCCGCACGCGGGCCTGTAGCTCAGCTGGTTAGAGCGCATCCCTGATAAGGATGAGGCCGGAGGTTCAAGTCCTCCCAGGCCCACTTCCGCGTTCCTCCCCGGCCCACCGCAGATCTCCAAGGCGGCCCGGCTGGTGCCCGGGTGTCGTGGGCGCCGCGGGTGCGCTGACCCTGGACGCCCCCTTCACGCTCACGAGGTACCGCCGGTGGGCGACCCGCGACGCTAGCTAGTAGGGCTTGGCGAAACGGCCCGGATCGGTTCGGCCGTCCCAGAACCTCATGATCTTGGCGAGGTTGTGCACCATATGCGTGCAGAACATCGCCAAGATCACGAGATGTGGGCTGGCGAAGCACGCCGCGACGAGCGTTTCGCCAAGCCCTGCTAGGCCGGTCGCCCGCATCCGGTGGTCGCGCAGACCCCCGAGGGTCAGGAGACCGGAGCTAGACAGGCAGCCAGATGAACGCGCCGCACTGGTCGCCGCCGACGGTGGCGTCGTAGTCGACGTTGCGGGTGTGGGTGAGGCCGAACTTGTCCACCCAGCCGACCGTGGTGCACCCGTAGATCGCCTCGTTCACGATGCCGTACGTCGTCCAGTACTGCAGGTTCAGCCCTGCCGCGGAGACGACGTTGTTCAGCGGCGCGACGCTGTCCGCCCTGGTCGATCCGCGCAGCGTGCCGCCGGCGTAGCTCGGGCTGTTCCGGACCGAGCACACGACCCACATGCGCCGCGTCCCGGCGTCAGGGTGGAGGTACGTGGCGCCGACGATCGGCCCGGTCCACCAGTCCTTGCCACCTTCGTCGTCCACCCAGTGGGAGCTGGTTCCGCACGCGACCCCTTTGGCCTCGCCGGTCACGTCGGGCAGCGAGTGGATGGTTGGGCCGAGACACAACACGGTGAGCGAGCCACCGCAGGTGTTGGCCTGCGCGGGCGCGGCCGGCACCGCAACAGCGGTCAGCGCCAGCGCGGCGATCCCCGCGAAGCTGGCTCGGGTGGTACGCAGCAGTCGGTCGACCAGCACGAAGCACGCCCCTCGTCTCGGCGCTGGTTCCCCCCCAGCCCCTTCGGTTCCGTCGGGGACTAGTTCGCGGGGGCGCCGCGATCTCCTGTCAGGGCAGGCAGCCCGCTACGAGCGTGAGGGTGCGCTTTGTGAAGCGCACCCTCACGACAAACCGGGTCTAGCAGGTGCAGGACTGCCGGACGGTCGGCAGGTCGCAGATCACGGCACTGATGACCGGCTCGCTGGTCCCGCCGATCACGGCGCCGAGCTCGTCGGACGTGAGCTCGGTGAGGGCTTCCTTCTTGAGCGTGAGCGCGCGCTTCATGAGGCGTTCTCCTTCGTAGGGGTTGGGTCCTTCGAAGGGATTACGCGCTACGCCGCCGCGAAGTGTCGCAACCGGAGGCTGTTCGTGACGACGAACACCGACGAGAAGGCCATCGCCGCCCCCGCCACCACCGGGTTGAGCAGGCCGAGCGCGGCGAGCGGGATTGCGGCGACGTTGTAGGCGAACGCCCAGAACAGGTTGCCCTTGATCGTCGCCAGCGTCCGCCGCGACAGTCTGATCGCGGTCGCCGCGGCGCGCAGGTCGCCGCTGACGAGCGTCAGGTCGCTCGCCTCGATCGCGGCGTCGGTGCCCGTCCCCATCGCGATTCCGAGGTCGGCCTGGGCGAGGGCGGCGGCGTCGTTCACGCCGTCGCCGACCATCGCGACGACCCGGCCGGCGTCCTGCAGCCGCTTGACGACGTCGACCTTGTCGGCGGGGAACACCTCGGCGTACACCTCGTCGATCCCCACCGCCGCGGCGACCGACTGTGCGGTTTCCTCGGTGTCGCCGGTCAGCAGCACCGGACGCAACCCGAGCGAGCGCAGCATCGCGACAGCCTCGGCACTCGTCGGCTTCGGCTCGTCGGCGACCGCGAGGGTCGCCCTGACCACGCCGTCCCAACCAGCCTCGACGCCGTGCGCCCCGCGCCGGGCGAACACCCGATGCCCTTCGACGGTGCCCTCGACGCCCGCGCCCGCCGTCGCGACGAAGTCGGTCACCGGCGGCAGCGGTCGGGGCGCGGCAGCGGCGATCGCCCGCCCGATCGGGTGCTCGGACGCGTCCTCGACCGCGCCGACGAGCCGCAGCACGAGATCGCGGTCCACGACGGTGACGACGTCGACCAGCGCCATCCGCCCGGTCGTCACGGTGCCGGTCTTGTCGAGTACGACGGTGTCGACCCGGCGGGTGCTCTCCAAGACCTCCGGGCCCTTGATGAGGACGCCGAGCTGCGCGCCGCGTCCGGTGCCGACGAGCAACGCGGTCGGCGTCGCGAGCCCGAGCGCGCACGGGCAGGCGATGATGAGCACCGCGACCGCGGCCTCGAACGCCTTCGTCGTCGCCGCGCCGGACGCGAGCCACAACGACAGCGTCACGAACGCCAGCGCGATGACGATCGGGACGAACACCGCGGACACCCGGTCGGCGAGCCGTTGCACCGGAGCCTTGCCGGACTGAGCAGCGGTGACGAGCCGGGCGATCTGGGCGAGGGCGGTGTCGTCGCCGACGCGGGTCGCGCGGACGACGAGCCGGCCGCCCGCGTTGACGGTCGCGCCGGTGACCGGCGACTCGGGCCCGACCTCGACCGGCACCGACTCGCCGGTGAGCATGCTCGCGTCGACGGCCGAGGTCCCCTCGGCGACGACGCCGTCGGTCGCGATCTTCTCGCCTGGCCGCACGACGAACGTGTCGCCGACCGCGAGGCTCCCGACCGGCACCCGGACCTCGACGCCGTCACGGAGGACGGCGACGTCCTTCGCGCCGAGCTCGAGCAGCGCGCGCAGCGCCGCGCCAGAACGCCGCTTCGCCCGGGCCTCGAAGAACCGCCCGAGCAGGATCAGTGTCGTCACCGCTGCCGCGACCTCGAGGTAGGGGTCGGCGCCGGCGACGATGCCGTACAGCGACCAGCCGTACGCCGCCGTCACGCCGAGCGCGATGAGCGTGTCCATGGTGGCGGCGCGGTGCCGGGCGTTCGCGACGGCCGCGTAGTGGAACGGCCACGCGCCCCACGTGACGACTGGCGTCGCGAGCGCGAGCGCGACCCACTCCCACCCGGGGAACTGCAGCGGCATGACCATGGCGAGCAGCAGGACCGGGACGGTCAGCGTCGCGGAGATCACGAGCCGCGTCCGCCACGCCACCTCGTCCGGATGCACTGCGTCCGGGTTGGGGAGCGCCGCGGTGTAGCCGGTGGCCTCGACCGTCGCGACCAGGTCGTCGGTCGTGACGAGCGACGGGTCGTACGTCACCGCGGCCGTCTCCGTCGCGAAGTTCACCGTCGCGGCGACGCCGTCGAGGCGGTTGAGCCGCTTCTCGATCCGCGCGGCGCAGGACGCGCAGGTCATGCCGCCGACGTCGAGCGTGACCTCGGACATTCAAGCCACCTCGTACCCGGCTTCGTCGATCGCGGCGCGGACCGCCGCGTCGTCGACGTCGCCCTCGACGGTGACGGTCTTCGCGACGAGGTCGACCGCGACCGCGGTGACGCCGGGGACGGCGCCGACCTCGGAGCTGATCGCGTGCACGCAGTGGTCGCAGTGCACACCCGGGACGTTGTACGTCGTCATGACCGCACCAGCCTCCTCACCGCGGCCGCGGCTTCGGTCAGTTTCTCGTCACCCTCAGGGCCGCCGGCGGCGACGGCCGCGGCGACGCAGTGGTGCAAGTGGTCCTCGAGCAGTCCGAGCGCGACGGCCTCCAACGCCTTGGTCGCGGCGGAGATCTGAGTGAGGACGTCGATGCAGTACGTGTCCTCCTCGACCATCCGCTGCAGCCCCCTGACCTGGCCCTCGACGCGACGTAGCCGCTTGAGCAGATCGTCCTTCCCCGCCGTGTAACCGCGCATGGGAGCATCATACCCCTAGGGGGTATTGGCTGGGATACGGTGCGGACGTCCGGGTGGGATCGATGCGGAGGCATACGAGATGAGCAAGAAGAAGAAGGGCCTGTTCCTGCTGCTCGCCGCGGTCGGCGGGATCTTCGCCGCGAAGAAGCACAAGGCGAAGCGGGACGAAGCCGACCTCTGGTCCGAGGCGACCGCGGCGCCGGACCTCCGGTAGGTCCCCCGCCAGGGGACGTAGCTCAACTGGCAGAGCACCGCCTTTGCAAGGCGGGGGTTGCGCGTTCAAGTCGCGTCGTCTCCACGATCAGGCGACCGTGTAGTCGGTCACCTCGACGTACGCGCCCTGCCGGGTGAGCGTCTTCTCGTCCGCGTTGGCGAGCCCCATCGCACGAGCGAACTCCCGGTTCGTGATGTGCACGAACCCGCTGAACGTCACCCGCGCGCCTACCCGCACGTCGAACGCCCGCTCCGTCGACACGATGAGGACGAGCACCCGGCGCCCGGCGTCCGGCCCGACCCAGATCGCGCTCGGCGAGACGACCGAGAGCACCGGGACCGAGGTCGCCGCGACGGCGCGGCCGTCGTACGCCGCGGGCGTCGCGAGGACGTCGTAGAGCGGGATCGGCGACGGCGTCGGCTCCGGCGGCAACGACGCGGCCGGCTCGACGATCTCGTTCTCCGGCAGCGTGCGCGTCGTGTCCGGCGTGCGGTCTCGCACGATGAGGACGACCAGGACCGCGATCCCCGCGGCGATCGCGACAGCGGCGGCGACCTTGGGCCACCGCCGCCGGACGAACAGCGCCATCAGCGCATTGTCGTCGACCCCGCCCGGAGGTCGATGTCCTCCGCGCCCGCCGGGATCGACACGGCGTCGTCGCCGGGCACCGGCAGCGGCCCGATCCGGTACGACTCCACCGGCTCGGTCATCCGGCGCAGCAGCCAGGTGACGCCGAGGCTGATCATGGTGGCGATTGCGACGAGGCCGAGTACGCGGGGCCAGCGCCGCGCGGTCCGGATCTCGACGAGGGGCTCTCCGCGCGCCGCGAGGAGCATCGCCGCGCCGCGGCGCCGGGCCTCCTGCGCGGCGTCGCTGGCGAGCAGCTCGGTCCCCTTCTCGCGGGCGAGGGTGAGGCCGGTCCTGACGGCGGGCAGGACGGTGTCGGTGAGGGTGTCGCGCGCGGCGTTCGTCGTGGTGGTCGGCATGGTCCCGTCCTGCCCGCGCGGACCGGCGAGAAACCGTGCGAGGATGCCTCGCGTACCCACCGCCGCCGACGCCGGGAGCACCCGTGGCTCAGGACACCTTCGCCCTGCTCAACACGACCATGGGCACCATCGAGGTCAAGCTGTTCCCCGACCACGCGCCGAAGACCGTGCAGAACTTCGTCGAGCTCGCCGAGGGCACCCGCGAGTGGACCGACCCGCGGTCAGGTACGACCGCGGCGAAGAAGCTCTACGACGGCACGGTGTTCCACCGGGTGATCAGCGGCTTCATGATCCAGGGCGGCGACCCGCTCGGCCGCGGCACCGGCGGGCCCGGCTACCGGTTCGGCGACGAGATCCACCCGGAGCTCGCCTTCACCAAGCCGTATCTGCTGGCCATGGCGAACGCCGGCCCGGGCACGAACGGCTCGCAGTTCTTCATCACCGTCGCGTCCACGACCTGGCTCACCGGCAAGCACACGATCTTCGGCGAGGTGACCACCGGCGCCGACATCGTCGACGCCATCGCCGAGGCCGAGACCGGCCCGATGGACCGGCCGACCAAGGACGTCGTGCTGGAGTCGGTGGTCATCGAGCGCAGGGACGCGTAGCACCGCACCCATGACGGAGATCGAAGCCGCACCGACCTGTTACCGGCACCCCGACCGCGAGACGTACGTCCGCTGCACCCGTTGCGACCGGCCCATCTGCCCGTCGTGCATGACCGAGGCCGCGGTCGGCTTCCAGTGCCCGGAGTGCGTGCGCGAGGGACACAAGACGATCCGGCAGGCCCGCACGGTGTTCGGCGGCCGGGTGGGCACCGACGCGAACGTCACCAAGGTCCTCATCGGCCTCAACGTCATCGCGTTCGTCGCGCAGCTCGCCAGCGACAAGGTCACCAACGACTTCGCGATGCGCGGGTTCGAGGTGGCGTTCGGTCACGAGTACTACCGGCTGTTCACCAGCGCGTTCCTGCACGACCCGAGCTTCCTGCTGCACATCGCGTTCAACATGTACGCGCTGCTCGCGTTCGGCAGCCAGGTGGAGCGGCTGCTCGGCGCGGCCCGCTACCTCACGCTGTACGTCGTCGCGGCGCTGGGGTCGTCGGTCGCGACGTACTGGTTCCTCAGCCCGCTCCGCGCTTCGATCGGTGCGAGCGGCGCGGTGTTCGGCCTGTTCGGCGCGTACTTCGTGATGGCCCGCAAGCTCCGGGCCGACACGTCACAGCTCATGCTGCTCATCGGCATCAACCTCGCCATCGGCTTCGCCGCGCGCGGCTACATCAACAACTACGCGCACCTCGGCGGGCTCGCGACGGGCGCGCTCGTCGCGTGGGTCTACACGCAGGTTCCGCGCGGCCGCAACCACGCGCTCCTGCAGTTCGCGGGCGCGGCGGCCGTCGCAGTCGCCCTGCTCGTCGCGGTCGGGATCAGGACGCCACAGGTCCGTCAGGAGGTCGTGCTGGTGCCGACGAACTCGTCGAGTGCGGTGACGACGTCGTCGACCGGCGCGCCGAGCCGGTAGCCGGCGACGACGACGAGGCGCGCGCCGAGGTCGATCTCCAGGGCGTTCGCGCTGCGGCGTAGCCGCCGCCCGCTGCCGGGCCGGGAGAGCCGGCCGATCCCGGTGACCTCCGGCCAGGCGTGCCGTTCGTGGTGGAGCCCGACCGCGACGTCGAACCCCTCGGCGTCCACGCGCAGCGTGGGGCGGACCAGCGCCGAGCGTGCCGCCTCCACGACCGCCGCGATCGCGACGAGGTCGAACAGGAAGCGCCCGGGCCGGTCGAGCGTCGTCCCGATGAGGAGCGCGACGACCGCCACGACGACGAGCGCGGCGATCACCCGGCGCGGGACGGCGTAGGTCACCTGAGGACTCTACGAGCCGACCCGTACCATGACGGCATGAGAGACGCGGTTATCTGCGAGGCAGTACGCACCCCGGTCGGCAAGCGCAACGGCGCGCTCAAGGACGTACACCCGGTCGATCTGGCCGCACACGTGCTCCAGGCGCTGGCCGAGCGTTCGGGCATCGACCCAGCGCTCGTCGAGGACGTCATCTGGGGCTGCGTGTCGCAGACCGGCGAGCAGGCCGTGAACGTCGGCCGCAACGCCGCGCTCGCCGCCGGCTGGCCGGAGGACGTCGTCGGCGTGACGATCGACCGCCAGTGCGGGTCGTCGCAGCAGGCGGTGCACTTCGTCGCCGCGGGCGTCGTCGCCGGGCACTACGACGTCGTCGTCGCGGGGGGCGTCGAGTCGATGACCCGCGTTCCGATGGGCAGCACGATGACCAACGGCCCGGGCATCCCGTTCGGTCCGAAGATGCTCGCGCGCTACGACCTCGTCCCGCAGGGCATCTCGGCCGAGCTCATCGCGCAGCGGTGGAACCTCACCCGCCAGCAGGTCGACGAGGTCGCACTCGAGTCGCACGCGAAGGCCGCGGCCGCGATCGACGAGGGCCGGTTCGCGGCGCAGATCGTGCCGGTCGGCGACTTCGCCGTCGACGAGGGCGTCCGCCGGGGCGGGACGCTGGAGACGTTGGGGGCGTTGAAGCCGGCGTTTCGCGAGGACGGGATCGTCACGGCGGCCAACTCGTCACAGATCTCCGACGGCGCGGCGGCATTGCTCGTCACGACGTCGGACCGCGCGCGCGAGCTGGGGCTGCGGCCGATCGCGCGGTTCCACACCGCGGCGCTCGCGGGCGTCGACCCGGTGACCATGCTGACCGGCCCGATCCCCGCGACGGCGAAGGCGCTGAAGCGTTCCGGCCTGCGGCTCGACGAGATCGGCGCGGTCGAGATCAACGAGGCGTTCGCCACGGTGGTGCTCGCCTGGCAGGCCGAGACCGGCGCGGACATGAAGACCGTCAACCCGAACGGCGGCGCCATCGCGCTCGGTCACCCGCTCGGCGGCTCGGGTGCGCGGCTCATGACGACGCTCCTGCACCACATGGCCGACAACGGCATCCGGTACGGCCTGCAGACGATGTGCGAGGGCGGCGGCATGGCCAACGCGACCATCCTCGAACTGCTGTAGTGCCGTCGCGCAAACTCCGCTTCCGGCTACTGCTCGGCCTCGTCGTCCTGCTGCTCGTCGCGCGGTACGCGGGTCATGTCTCGTGGGCGGCGCGCGCGGCGGTCGGGGTCCTCATCGCGACGCTCGTCGTGCAGTGGGGGCTCGCGTCGATGCGGCCGTTGCAGGTGGGGGAGAAGAACTATGCGCCCGTCGACGTCGTCGAGGAGACGGGCGTGCCGGTGTACTCGTGCCCCGCGTGCGGTACGCAGCTGATCCTGTTGCGGCGCGGCTCGGACAAGCCGCCGCGACACTGCGGGGAGCCGATGACGTACGCCGTCGTCCCCGACCACCCGCCCGACGGCTTCGCGTGATCTTGGCGAGGGTCTGCACGCATACGGTGCAAACCATCGCCAAGATCACGAGATTTGGGGCCGGCGAGCCCTCCGCAGGGCGAGCGCGCCGAGGGCGAACGCCGCCGCCAGCGCCGAGAGCGCGGCCGGGAGGCCGGTCGCCGGCATCGAGCCGCCGCCCCTGCCCGACACGCCGCCGGTGGCACCGCTCGAGGACCCGCTGGCCGAGCCCGCCAGCGTCGACTGCGCGCAGGTCGTGGCGATCGCCGCGTCGCGCGCGGCGTAGAGGCCGTTGCCGCAGGTCTGGCGCAGCGTCATGAGCTCCTTGGTGTCGGCGTTCTCACCGTCGGACGCCGAGCAGTCCTCGCCGCACGCGTCGGTGTACGCCACGAGCACCCGGCCGTCCTGGTCGACCGTGATGTCGTTGAAGTCGAGCATGTTCCGGAACGAGCACGAGTCGGTCCGCTGCGTCCCGGGCGCGAGCCCGAGCATGTGGACGCAGCCGCGGTTGACGAGGTTGGTCGGTGTCGCGTCGACGGTCGTCCACGTCGTGCCCGCGTCGTACGTCGTCGCGACGTAGAGGCGCCAGTCGCCACGGAACGCATCGTCCTGGTCGTTGCCGACCCCCGGCGTCCCGATGAACGCGAACGCCGCCCGGTTGTCGTCACCGACGATGACCTCGGGGAACTGGACGTTGTGCAGGCCGAGCGGCGTCGAGACGTCGACCGGCGTGCTCCACGTCGTACCGCCGTCCTTGCTCGTCGCGATCCGGGCGGACGTCTCGTTGCCGCCGACCGCGTCGGTCGGGTTGGTGCCGTCCTGCCAGCCGAAGTAGAGGGTGCCTTGGGGGCCGACCGCGACCGACGGGTCGGACTCGTCGGGGTTGTGGGTGCCCGCCGGGCCGAGCCGGACCGTCCACGTCACGCCGTTGTCCTCGCTGACCGACAGGCTCGGGCGGCCACCGAAGAACTCGCTGTTGGTCAGGTTGTTCAGGGTCGGGACGCCGCCACAGCCCTTGAGCGGCAGGTACGCCGTGCCGTCGGGGCCACCGCGCAGGTGGCCGTGCAGGGCCGAGCAGGAGCCGCCGAGCGGGTCTCCCACGGCGTTCGCCGGCGTGTTCGCGACGGGCACGCCCGGCCCGAACGTCACGCCGCCGTCGACGCTCACCGCGCACTGACCGTTGAACGCGTCCTGCGCGCAGTAGTAGACGGCGCCGTCGTAGCCCGCGGCGCCGGTGAGTGGCGCGTGCAGCCTGGTCACGCCGACGGTCTGGTGGTCGACCGCCGCGCCCGCGCCGCAGCCGCTCGACTGGTCCCACGTCTCGCCGCCGTCGTCGGTGAACGCCATGATCGAGCAGGCCAGCGCGAGGTACGACACGAACGTCCGGTGCGTCTGCGGGTCGGTGACGAGGATGGTGTCGAGCGTCGTCGGCGAGAACGACGGGCTGATGTCCGTCTTGGTGATCGCGCCGAGCGGGTTCCAGGTGACCTTCAGCGTCTTGGTGCCCGCGGCGTAGTACGTCTCGTTCCGGCCGGGGTCGTAGCCGATGACCGGCTCGCCGCCCTTGAAGCCCATGTCGTACTCGCGGTACGTCGGCGCGCCGGTCGAGGCCGCGGTCGCGGGTGAGGTGAGCACGGTCGCGGCACCCGCCGCGAGGATGCCGAACGCCGCCAGGGCGGCCTTGCCGCGCGCGGTGAGCGCCACGAGGATCTCCGAGGGTCGAGAGGGGTGGCGCGGACGCCCCCGGGCTACTCGTCCGCGATCTGCTCTGCCTTCGACCGCAGGGTACGGAAATCCTTCCCCCGCGGGTCCGAGACGAGCCGATCCGTCGCGGAGAACCCCCAGCCCTCGTACTTCACGGCGACCCGGCTGAACTTCCGGCGCAGCGGCCCGCCGCACGCCGCGCACGCCTCGGGGCCCGGGTCGCCGAGCGGGAGGAGGTGCTCCTCGACCGCCGCGCACTCCCGGCAGGCGTACTCGTAGACGGGCATCAGGGCGTGGGGGCCCCCCCCCCCGCCCGCGGCGGGGTCGGCGCCCGCGGCCGGCCGGGGGGGGGGGGGGCCGCCCCCCCCGGGCCGCGAGGAGGGGGGCGGC
>CBQZLL010000048.1:0-14595 GCA_967749945.1 uncultured Frankiaceae bacterium | reverse complement strand
CCCTTCGCCGTCGCGTCGTGGTAGAGGTACAGCTCCTTGTTCTGCTCGGCCCAGTTGCGGACCGCGGGGATCTGGTCGAAGCCGATGCCGCCGAGGATCGCGAACGGGTTCTTCGCCTGGCAGTTCGTCGCCGCGGTGACGGCGGTCGCGGGCTCGTAGTTGTCGTTCTCGTACGTCGCGGTGACCCTGCGGCCGTAGATGCCGCCGTTGTCGTTGAGGTTCTGCCAGAAGACGTTGAAGTCGGCGTCGCTCGTGTTGAACGCGGCGCCGTACGTCAGCGCGGCGTGCGCGCAGAGCGTGATGGTGTCATTGCTGATGCCACGGGTGTTGAGCGCACCGGCGAACAGGTCGAGGTCGCCCGCGACATCGTGCGGCTTCTGCGGCGGGGTCGTCGTGGTGTTCGGGATGCCGCCGGTGTCGATCGTCGTGCCGTTGCGGGCCGCGGTCGTCGCGCCGGGCTTGCCGGGCGTCGGCGTGGCGGAGGCGCCGGCCGCGGATGCCGAGGCGCTCGCGCTCGGCGACGCGGTGTCCTGGGCGAGGCTATGGGCGCCCCCGGTGCGCTCGGGCTTCGCGCCCGAGCACGCGGTGGTCACGAACAGGAGGAGCGCGGCGCTGATCGCCGTGCGCCGGGCAGTGCGCGTCATCCCGCGACCCCTTTGTCGTCCCTACGCACTCGGTCGTCGGTGCCCCGAGGTTGTTGTGAGTTTCGACAGGGTTAGGGCGGATGCCTACCGGCTTGCCCCGGAACTTGGTCGAGGTTCCTTGTGGAATCCCCAACCTGGCCTACGTGGTGACCTCGCGTTCGCCCCGGAGGTCCGCGAGCAGGTCGCCGGTCTCGCCGGCCAGGACCGCGCGGCGGCCGAGGATCGCGACGTACCCGACGAACCCGGCCTCGATGGTCACGCCCCACGCGATTCGCGCCCACGTCGGCAGCCCCGACGGCGTGACGAACGCCTCGGTGAACCCCGCCACGAGGAACGCCAGGACGAGCCCGAGCACGACCGCGACCGCCGCCCGGCCTTCCTCGGCGATCGCGTCGGCGCGACGGCGTTCACCCGGGTCGACGAGCGTCCAGCCGATCCGCATGCCGACCCCGGCCGCGACGAAGATCGCGGTCAGCTCGAGCAGGCCGTGGGGCAGGATCAGCCCGAAGAACAGGCCGAGCTTGTGGTGCGCGGCCATCAGCCCGGCGGCGACGCCGACGTTGGCGGCGTTCTGGAACAACACCCACACCGTTGGTACGGCCACCGCGATGCCGAGGACGAACGCGAGCACCGCGACCCAGGCGTTGTTGAAGAACACCTTCGCCCCGAACGAGGCCGCCGGCGCGCTGCGGTAGTAGTCCGCGAAGTCGTGCTCGACGAGCTGCTTGATCTCTGCTGGCGAGGCGATGCTGCGTTGCACGTCGGGGTGGGTCGCGATCCAGGTGGCGAAGCCGGTCGCGACGAGAACCGTGAACACCGCCGCGCCGATCGCCCACCACCGCGTCCGGTAGACCGCCGCCGGGAACGTCGTGGTGAAGAACCGCGCGACCTCCCGCCACCCGCGGACCCGGCCACCCGCGACGACGCTGCGGGCGCGGATCGTCAGCGACGAGAGGCGGTCGACGAGGACCGGATCGGGCGACGACGTCCTGATGACGGAGAGGTGCGTCGCGGTGCGCTGGTAGAGGTCGACGAGCTCGTCCAGCTCCGCGCCGTCGAGCCGGCGCGGGTTGCCCGCCCGGCGGACGAGGCGGTCGAGGCGTGCCCACGTCGACGCGTGCGCCGCGACGAACGCGTCGATGTCCACGACGCTGCACGCTACCCCGCCGTCCACAGGTTTCCGTTGTCCACAGATCGGTCCCCGGGTTGACCGGACTGTCGGTGACCGATGCGAGACTGGCCTCGTCAGGTGCCCAGCACGCAGGGAGAGGAGGTCGGGAGTGAGTCAGCTCGTCACGGGCGAGGCGGTCGCGCTCGACCTGCGCCCGGCTCGGCTGCCGTCGCGCATCCTCGCCCGGCTCATCGACCTCGTCGCCGAGGGCATTGTCTTCGTGATCCTCATCCAGGTGCTCGGGTCCGTCACGCTCGGCGACTCCGACTTCGCGGTCGCACTCGTCATCGTGCTGCTGGTCGCGTTCGTCGTCGGGTACCCGGTGGCGTTCGAGACGCTGTGGCGCGGTCTCACCCCGGGCAAGGCCGCGCTCGGCATCCGGGTCGTCCGCGACGACGGCGGTCCGGTCCGGTTCCGGCACGCGCTCACCCGCGGTCTCTTCAACGTCGTCGACATCTGGATCACGTTCGGCGCGGCGGCCATGGTCTCGTCGCTACTGAGCCGCCGGGGCAAACGGGTCGGTGACCTCGTCGCGGGAACGTTCGTCATCCAGGAACGCCTCCCCCGCCAGTACCTCGCCCCCGTCACGATGCCGCCGCCGCTCGTGTCCTGGGCCGCGACGCTCGACCTGAGCCGGCTGCCCGACGACCTCGCCCTCGCCGTCCGCGGGTACCTCGGGCGCGCGCCACAGCTCCGGCCCGAGGCACGCGACCGGCTCGGCGCCGAGCTCACCGCCGCCGTAGCGGCGTACGTCACGCCCCTACCCCCGCCCGGCACGCCGGGCTGGGCCTTCCTCGCCGCGGTCGTCGCCGAACGCCGCCGCCGCGACGAAGCGCGCTTCCCCGTCGCCGCGGGCGGGCCGGCCTGGGGGCCCGCGCCGCCGTCAGCGGGCTGGGGCCCGGCGCCGGCGTATCCCCGGTGGAGCGCGTCCGCGCCACCCACGGGTGCGCCACCGCCCGTCGGCCCACCGCCGCCGGTCGGGTCGCCACCGCCCGATCCCGGGCCACCGCGCCTGCCGTCGGCCCCGTCGCCACAGTGGGGTCCGGCACCCGTCCCGCCGTCCGCGCCGCCGGCGCGCGCGTCCCCCGAGCCGCCGGCACCACCGTCACCCGAGCCTCCGCCGGAGGATGGCTTCGCCCTCCCGAGTTGAGCGCTACTCCTCGGTCGGCCGCAGGTTCGGTGCCGACTCGAGGTCGGCGAGCTCGAGGCCGGGGGCTTCGAGCACCACGTCGCCCGCGAGGTGGACCACGCGACGTTCTGCCGTGGCGAGGTCGGCGACCTCGTACCGCTCGACCCGCAACGGTCCGGTGTCCGTCGGGTGCTCGGTGACGTCGACGAGCGCCCAGCCCTCGTCGACCGGCAACGCGACAGCGGCCGGCTCGGTCACGCCGACGAGCCGGACCCGCCGCCGGTCGAGCAGTCCGAGGCCGAGCAGCCGCGCGGTCGCGATCGCGAACGCCGGCGACCGCCCGGTGAACCCGGCCGCCGTTGCGGTCTGCTCCGCGCCGACGCCCGCCGCGGCGTCGGCGGGCTCGCGCACCCAGACCGCCTCGGAGCCGACGACGCCACCGCGCAGCGTCCAGCCACCCGCGGTCACCTGCACCCGGACCTGCCGCCAGCGGTCGTCGACCGTGAGGTCGACGCGGCCCAATGGCCGGGAGTCGGCGTCGTAGGTCTGCGAGACGTACCGCCACCCGGCCGGTCCGGGAGCGCACGAGAACACCTCGACCCCGGCGAGGATCCCGCCAGGGTCGAGGTGGTGATACGTGCCGCGAGGCAGTGGTCGCGCCTTAGACGTCGGCCCGCACGCGTGCCGCTCGGGGTGCGGCTGGCAAGGCGGAGGAGAAGCCGGTATTGGTAATACCGGCGCCGACGACAACGCCGCCAGGCGCGGTCCGAGCGGTGCGCGAAGTCACGAGCCGTGTTGCCAGGAGTTGAGATACTCCTCCTGGGCGGGCGTCAGCGTGTCGATGGTCACGTTCATCGACGCGAGCTTGACCGACGCGACTTCCTTGTCGATGAACTCCGGTACGTCGTGCACGCCCGCGACCAGATCGGCGTGCGCCTTGACGAGCCACTCGGCCGTCAGCGCCTGGTCCGCGAACGACATGTCCATGACCGCGGCCGGGTGACCCTCGGCGGCACCAAGGTTGACCAGCCGGCCCTCGGCGAGGAGCAGCAGGCGGCGGCCGTCGGTCATGACGTACTCGTCGGTCTGGTGGCGGATCTTCGCCCGCTTCTCGACGGCGTTCTTCTCCAGCCACGCGACGTCGATCTCGATGTCGAAGTGGCCCGAGTTGCAGAAGATCGCGCCGTCCTTCATGACCGCGAAGTGCTCCTCGCGCAGGACGTCACGGTTGCCGGTCACGGTGATGAAGATGTCGCCGATGCGCGCGGCGTCGCTCATCGGCATGACCGTCAGACCCTGCATCTTCGCGTCGAGCGCCTTGGTCGGGTCGATCTCGGTGACGACGACGTTCGCGCCCATGCCGCGCGCCCGGTCGGTCACGCCCTTGCCGCAGTAGCCGTAGCCCGCGACGACGACCGTCTTGCCGGCAAGCAGCGTGTTGGTGGCGCGGAAGATCGCGTCGAGGGTCGACTGGCCGGTGCCATACCGGTTGTCGAACATGTGCTTGGTGTCGGTGTCGTTGACCGCGATCATCGGGAACTTCAGCGCGCCGTCCTTCGCCATCTGCTTGAGGCGGATGACACCGGTCGTCGTCTCCTCGCACCCGGCGAGCACCCCGTCGAGCAGCTCGGTCCGCGTCGTGTGCAGGGTGTTGACGAGGTCGCAGCCGTCGTCGAAGACGTAGTGCGGCTGGCAGTCGAGCGCGGCGTTGATGTGCGCGTAGTAGCCGTCGCGGTCGATCGCGTTGCGCGCGTAGACGTTGACGCCGAAGTCGCTGACCAGCGAGGCGGCCGTGTCGTCCTGGGTCGAGAGCGGGTTCGACGCGCAGAGGTGTACCTCGGCGCCGCCGGCGACGAGGGCGCGCATGAGGTTCGCCGTCTCGGTCGTGACGTGCATGCACGCGGCGATCCGGGCGCCGGTGAACGGCTGCTCCTTCTCGAACCGCTCCTTGATCTGGCGCAGCACCGGCATGGCGCGCTCCGCCCACTCGATCCGCTTGCGGCCGGCGGCCGCGAGGGAGAGGTCGGCGATGTCGTGCTTGGGCAGGTCGGCCACGAAGGCTCCTTCGGCTCCTGGACGGGTTGTCGGAAGGCACCCTGCCAGGCGGCGTGAGCACGGGTCAAGCCGAGTTGACAATGTATTGTCAACTCCATGCTGATCGACGACGTCCGGGCCCGGTACGGCGTCCGCCCCGGCGGCCGCGAGCCCATCTCCGCCGCCGCGGAACGCCTCGGCACGACCCCCCGGATGCTCCGCTACCGCGAGTCCCTCGGCCTCGTCGCGCCACCGCGGCAGGGCGGATCGCGCCGGGTGTTCGGCGAGCGGGAACTGCTCGCCGCTGGGTGCGCCGTCGCGCTCGAGGAGCGCTACGACGTGCCGCCCGGCGCGCTCGCGTTCGCGCTGCGCGTCCTCACCGAGCCGGACGTCGCCACCGACGTCCGCATGCTCGGGGCGCTGGCCCGACCGGGCATCCGCCCCAGCCCGATCGAAGCGCTCGACTTCGACGCGGCGAAGGCGCGCGACTTGCTGCGGCTAGGGCACTAGAGCGACGAGGTCAGCGAGATGCCGCCGTCGACGGGGATCACGGCGCCGGTGACGTACGCGCCCGCCCGGCTCGCCAGGTAGACGACGACACCGGCCATGTCGTCGGGCTGGCCGATCCGGCGCAACGGCGCGTTCGCCGCGATCGCCTCGCCGAACGCGTCCAGCGTTGCCGCCATCATCTTCGACTCGAAAGGCCCGGGCGCGACGGCGTTCACGGTGATGTGGCGCGGCCCGAGCTCGCGCGCGAGCACCCGGGTGAGCTGGTGCACCGCGGCCTTGCTCGCCGAGTACGAGTACGTCGGAAGCGGCGGCACCCGCAGCCCGTCGATGCTGCCGACGTTGACGATCCGGGCCGGGTCGTCGTCGGTCGCCGCCGCGTCGAGCAGCGGCAGGAACTCACGGACCAGGAAGAACGGCGCCTTGAGGTTGAGGTTCAGCACCTTGTCCCACGCCGACGCAGGGAACTCCTCCAGCGGCGCGCCCCACGTCGCGCCCGCGTTGTTGACGAGCACGTGAACCCGCCGCTCGCGCTCGCCGACGAACGCCGCCGCGGCCTGACACCCCTCCTCGGTCGACAGGTCGGCGGGGAACGCGGTCACCGTGCCGTACGCCGACAGCTCCGATCCAGCCCGCGCGCAGGCGTCCGCGTCGCGCGAACACACGTACGCGCTCGCCCCCGCCTCCAGCAGCCCGCGCGACATCATCAGCCCGATGCCGCGCGTGCCACCGGTGACGACGGCGACTTTGCCCGTCAGGTCGAACAGTCGCATCCGCGCACTCTAAGGTGCGTCGGGTGGTCGAGGTCCGCGTCGTCGAGCCCGAGGTGACGCTGCCCCTGCGCCGGGCCGTTCTCCGCCCGCACCAGACGCTCGACGAGGTGCGCGCGGGCGGCGACGGCAGGCCGGGCGTCGCGGTGTTCGACGGCGACCGGGTCCTGGCCTGCGCCTCCGTCCGCGACGAGCCGATGCCCGGCGACGGGCGGCCCGGCGACTGGCGGCTACGCGGCATGGCGAGCGACCCGACGGTGCGCGGCGAGGGCTACGGCGCCGTCGCCCTGGAGGCGGCACTCGACTACGCGCGCCAGCGCGGCGCGACCAGGGTCTGGTGCAACGCGCGTACCGGCGCGCTCGGCTTCTACGCGAAGTACGGCTTCACCCCGGTCGGCGAGGAGTTCCAACTGCCCGACGCGGGCCCGCACTACCTCATGTGGCGTCGGGTCTGAGGACGTCCGGCTCGACGTAGATGAGCCGGGCACTCGGCACCGCCGCGCGGACCCGTTCCTCGGCCGCGTCGACCCGCGCCGACACCACGTCCGACGGCACGCCGCGCGGCGTCGCGACCTTCGCGGCGACGAGCAGCTCCTCCGGCCCGAGATGCATGGTCCGCAGGTGGATGACCCGCTCGAAGTCGCCGCCGGACACGAGCGCGCGGCGGATCGCCTCGACCTCGCCGGGCGACGCGGCCTCGCCGATGAGCAGGCTGTGCATCTCGACCGCGAGGATGCCCGCGACGGTGACGAGCAGCGCGCCGATCGCGACGGTGCCGAGCGCGTCGAACACCGGCTCCCCCGTCGCCACGGTGAGGCTCACCCCAACCAGCGCGAGGACGAGACCGACCAGCGCAGCGGCGTCCTCGAGGAGCACGACCGGCAGCTCCGGCGTCTTCGTCTCGCGGATGAACCGCCAGTACGTCCGCCCGTCGAGCATCGGCCGCGCCTCGCGTACCGCGGTCCGCATCGACGCGCTCTCCAGGACGACGGCGACTGCGAGGACGCCGATGGCGACCGCGGCATTGTCGAGGTGGTGCGGGTCGAGCAGCTTCTCGACACCTTCGTAGAGAGCGAACGCGCCGCCGACGGTGAACAACACGACCGCGACCACGAACGCCCAGAAGTACCGCGCCGTCCCGTGGCCGAACGGGTGCTCCTCGTCCGGCGCGATCTTCGCGCGCTCCGCGCCGAACAGCAGCAGGCCCTGGTTGCCGCAGTCGGCCAGCGAGTGCACCGACTCGGCGAGCATCGACGACGACCTGGTGACGACGAAGGCGACGAGCTTTGCCAGGGCGATGCCGAGGTTCGCGAGCAGCGCGGCGACGACGGCCTTGCGGCCACCGCTCGCGCTCACCCGGCCACGCTCACTCGGCGAGCCGGCGCTTGAGCTGCACGATCGGGTCCATCGCGGACGGGTCGACGCCGAGCAGCAACGCGAGGTACGTCGTCGTGAAGTCCACCGCGGCGACCAGGGACGCGAGTCGCGCGACCGTGGAGTCGCCCTCGGCGACGACCTCGTCGACGCCGATGCCGCGTTCGCGCGCGAGCTCCTGCGAGATCTCGACCCGGCGGGCGACCGACGGGTGCTCGCCCGTGTCGCGGAGGTAGAGCAGGCGGAACCGGTCCGGCGCGGTCGGGTCGTCGAACGGTACGACTTGGTTGTGGTTGACCTCGGGCACGGTGCCCCACACCGCGGGGCGGTCGGCGTTCTCGTTGAACTGGCAGGCCGCGCGGTACGCCGCGACACCGGCCAGCGGCGAGGTACCCCAGACGACGGGCAGCGGCTCGGCGAACGCGAGCGCGAGCGCCTTCGCCGGGTTGAGGAACGACTCCTTCGCGGACTTGTAGCGCTCGGTGAGCAGGTCGAGCAGGTCGGCGGTCGCGGCGAGGTCGTCGCCGGGGACGTGGCAGACACCGAGCCGGTCGCCCGCGACGAGCAGCGGCACGACGAGCGACCAGATCCGCGCCCGCGGCACCAGGCCGGGGGGAACGGGTACGTGTTGCCCGCGGCCGCGCGCACCGAGGTCGGCGAGCGGCGAGTCGGCGGCCCCGACGGTGACGATCCGCGCGCCGCGACGGACCGCCTCCTCGGCCGCGCTCAACGTCTCCTCGGTACGCCCCGAGCACGACACCGCGATGACGACGTCGGCCGGGCCGATCCAGCCGGGCAGCCCGTAGCCGCGATGGGTCAGGACCGGGACGGGTGCGCTCGGCCCGGCGACCGCGCCGAGCACGTCACCCGCGATGCCCGACCCGCCCATGCCCGCGACGACGAGCGCCCGCGGCCGACCCAGCTCGGCGGTCGCGTCGAGGCCCGCCTCGTTCGCGGTGGTGATCGCCTCGCGGAACTGCGCGGGCGCGCCCGCGACCGCGCGGAGCATCCCGTCCGGGTCTGCGGCTTCGAGCGCGTCGAGCTCGTCGAGGAGGTCCTCGTTGAGAACGGCGGACGTCACCGGGTCTGGACCGCCTCGTCGACGAGCAGCACGGGGATGTCGTCGCGGACCGGGTAGCGCAGGCCGCAGCCGGTGCAGTCGAGCGCGGACTCGGCCTCGTTGACCGCGAGCGTGCCGTGGCACGACGGGCAGGCGAGGATCTCGAGCAGGGTCGGGTCGAGGTTCACGGGGTGCCTCTCACTAGCGCGAGCACGTCGTCGCGGATCCGGGCCATCGTCGGCTCGTCGACCGCCTCGGCGTTGAGGCGGAGCAGCGGCTCGGTGTTCGACGGCCGCAGGTTGAACCACCAGTCTGTGGCGCTCACCGTCAGCCCGTCGAGGTGGTCGATCTCGACGCCGTCACGGCCCGCGTACGCGGCCTCGACCTGGGCCATCGCGGCCGCCGCGTCGGAGACGGTGGAGTTGATCTCGCCGGACGCGGCGTAGCGGTCGTACGGCCGCAGCAACGCCGACAGCGGCCCGTCCTGGCCGCCGAGCGAGGCCAGGACGTGCAGCGCGGCGAGCATGCCGGAGTCGGCGCGCCAGAAGTCGCGGAAGTAGAAGTGGCCCGAGTGCTCGCCGCCGAACACCGCGCCCGTCCGCGCCATCTCGGCCTTGATGAACGAGTGGCCGACCCGGGTGCGGACGGGCGTGCCGCCGTTCTCCCTGATCACTGCCGGGACGGTCCGCGAGCAGATCAGGTTGTAGATCACGGCCGCGCCCGGGTCGCGGGCGAGCTCGCGCGCGGCGACGAGCGCGGTAATCGCGGACGGGGACACCAGCGCACCCCGCTCGTCGACGACGAAACAGCGGTCGGCGTCACCGTCGAACGCGAGCCCGATGTCGGCGCCCGTGTCGATGACGGTCTTCTGCAGGTCGACGAGGTTGGCCGGGTCGATCGGGTTGGCCTCGTGGTTGGGGAAGGTGCCGTCGAGCTCGAAGTACAGCGGCGTCAGCTCGACCGGGAGCCCGGCGAACACGGCGGGGACGGTGAGGCCGCCCATGCCGTTGCCCGCGTCGGCGACGACCTTGAGCGGGCGGATGTGCGTGAGGTCGACGAGGGAGTGCATGTGCGCGACGTACGCGGGGAGCAGGTCGCGCTCGGTGACGGTCCCGCGGGTCGGGGTGGGAGGCGGGCCACCGGCGTTGACCCGGTCGCGCAGCGTGGCGAGGCCCGAGTCCTGGCCGACGGGAGCGGCGCCGGCCCGGCAGAGCTTGATGCCGTTGTACTGGGCGGGGTTGTGGCTCGCGGTGAACATCGCGCCAGGGACGCCGAGCGAGCCGCTGCCGAAGTAGAGGAGGTCGGTGCTGCCGAGGCCCGCGACGATCGCGTCGGCGCCCTGGCTGGTCACGCCGTCGGCGAACGCGGCGGCGAGGTCCGGGCTGGTGGGCCGCATGTCGTACGCGACGACGATCGCGGGGCCGCCGACGAGCTCGGCGAACGCGGCCCCGAACAGCCGCGCGATCTCAGGGTCGAGCTGATCGGGGACGAGGCCCCGGACGTCGTAGGCCTTGACGATGGCGGAGACGTCGGGCACGCACGGGATGCTACCCGTGCGACGGTTACTTCTTGCGGCCGGCCAGCGTGAGCACGCGGGCGAGCGGCAGCGACTGGCCGTCGGCGGCGTACGACTTGTGCTCGCACCGGTGGCACGACGTGAAGTCGACGACCTGGCCTTCGGCCATGGTGATGGCGATGTGGGTGACGGACGGGCTGGCGCAGGACTCGCAACGAACCGACATGGGGTGACCTTCCGCATCGGGGCAACGCGGACTTGATCGGCCGAACGGGCGAATTACTTGAGCCCGACCCGCGCTAGGCCTGACTCGGGGACCTGAGCAGCCGGAGCTGGCCCCGGCGGAACGCGTCCGCGCCGTCGAACGAGCGTGCCGCCTCGCGGACCGCGTCGGCGAGGGCCTCGAGGTCGTCGGGCGTGGGCTGGACCTGCTCAGGCGGCCCGTCGATGCGGACGACCTCCCAGCCGCGCGGGGCGGTGAGCCGGGCGGCATGGGGCTCGCACAGGTCGTACTGGTGCGGCTCCGCGGCGGCGGCCAGCGGGCCGACGACCGCCTGCGACTCGGCGTAGACGTAAGTCAGGGTGGCGACCGCGGCGTCACTGCACGCCGTACGCGAGCAGCGGCGGGATGGGGTCACTCGCGCACGGTAACGCCGCCGGAGCCGAGCCGTGGTGAAGTCGGCGGGATCGGCGGGCTGCGTGTCGCGAGGGCCCGGCCCGGGCACGCGCGGCGCCGCTACGCTGGCCGCGTGGACGAGGGGCACGCGGAGACGGGGGCGCGGGAGCGCCGAGCCCGGCGCGACCGGCGCGGGCGCGGGCTGCGCGGTCCGCTGGCGCCACCGCACCTGCCGATCTCGCGAACACCCGCGGAACGCTTCGACGACCTCGTGCTCGACGCGGTCGAGCACCTCGAGGAGCACTGGGCGGACGAGCTGGCGTCGCTGGAGTTCGCGGTCGAGGACGTACCACCGCCGGACACCGTCGCGGAGGACGTCGTCCCGCTGTCGCGGGTGGTGCCCGCGACACCGGGGCACCCGGCCCGGGTGGTCGTCTACCGAAGGCCGCTGGAGGCCCGGGCGGTCGATCCGGCGGACCTGGCGGACCTCGTGCTCGACGTCGTGGTCAACGAGGTCGGCCGCGCGCTCGGCATCGACCCGGACGTCCTCGACCCTCCGGACGACGAGGAGGAGTAGCTATTCGCTGCGGTCCAGGTTGGGCAGCGCGGCGCTCGGGTCGGCGGTCACCGTGGGCACGTCGAACCCGGCCGTCGGCTGGGTGACGAGCGCCTGGGTGGTGAACAGCGGGCCGCGCTTGCCGCGCTCGCTGATGAGCCGGGTGACGTAGACCGGAGCCGAGTCGTCGCTCGGCGTGATCACGACGGCTTGCAGCGAGTCGGCCGGCAGCTTGCGGTACGGCAGCACGATGAGCCGCCCTTGCGGCACGGTGAGGACCTTGCGGGTCGGGATGCCGGTGTGACCCTCCTGGACCAGCGTCTCGATGAGCACCCGAGCCAACCCGTCCGGCGCCGAGAACAGCAGCGCGCAGTCCATCTCCTTGGTGTTCCGCGCCTCGGTGACCAGGGTCGGTCCGGTGAGCGGGCCGGCCATGCCGATGTACGAGATCTCGCGGATCGGCAGGAACCGTGCCGTGCTCTCAGCGAAAGCAGTGACAAAGATGGGCGCGCCCTCCGCGAAGATCCGCAAGGACGTCGCGCGCATGGTCTTCTCGGCGGTCTTCTGGTCGACGACGGTGAGCACCTTCGTCAGGTCGAACGTCACCGGCCGCCCGCCCGGCACCTCGAGGTCGTCGAACCCGTCGGGGACGAACTGTTCGTCGGACAGCGTGAACTGGATCCGGATGTGCACGGTGTCCTCGCCGGGGGCGAAGACGTAGAGGCGGCGCGCGCTGTTGCCCTCGGGGATGCCAGGAACGTCGACCTGCTCGCCGGGTTGGGTGAGCCGCGGCAGCCAGTCGACCCCGAGCGGCGTCGAGCCGCTCGTCCGGGACACGCGGACCGCGGGTGCGACCCTGCCCTCCCGGGCGACGACGTGGATGACGAGGGACTTCTCGTCGGGCGCGATGGTGGCGAGCTCGCGGACGACGCGGCCGCGCGGCGGGAGCACGACGCCGTCGAGCTCGGGGACGTCGATCGGGCCGCGTTCGCCGGTCAGCTCGACGCGAACGAGGGCGGCGTCGTCGTACGGGTTGACGAGGACGAGCTGGCTCTCGTTGCCGGTGACCGTGCTCGCGCCGAGGAACCACGAGTCGGCCGAGGGCGCCTCGCAGCGTGTCCCGGCCCAACCCCGATGCGGGCCGTCGGCGCCGCGGGAGACCTGCTCGACCTCGAGGCCGCCGGCTTGCGGGCCGCCCGCGGTGACGACCGCCGCGACCGCGGAGTCGCTGCGTAGCTTGAGCGCGCCGACCCGCGCGCCACTGCGGAGCACGACCGAGCCGAGCCCCGTCTTCGGCGCGAGCGTCGCCGCGCGGACGGTGACGTCGCCCGCCGTCGCGACGCCGGCGGTGAGCCGGGTGACGACGTCGGTGCCCTCGCGGATGAGCTCGGGGCAGACGCCGATCGCGCCCTCGACCGGGCGGGTCTCGCGGGTGAGCGGCGCGGTCCCGGCCGGCTCGGGCTCGGTGGTGTGGCCGATCGCCAGGCCGCCGCCGAGCACCGCGACGACCGAGAGGAGCGCGAACGGTGGCCGGGTCATCGCAGCGTCCTCACGTTGCCGGTCGAGGTGGGCGGCTCCGGCAACGGAGCCGGCGCGGGCTCGGCGCTCTCGGCGTGCCCCTCGTCCTCGTCGCCCGCCGTGTCCTCGCCGCGCCGGCCGGCGGGCGCAGCGAGGACGACCGCGCCGAGCAACCGCAGCCCCTGGACGACGAGCGAGGCCGTACGCCGGGAGCCGTCGTGCTTCAGCTGCAGGACACCGCCGGCCTCGGGCAGCTCGAACCCCTGCGCCCACCCCCACACCGTGACCCGGCGCAACGGGACTCCGTCGATGGTCGCGACCCAGCCGCGGTCGGCGCGTTCGCTGAGCGCGAGCACCCGGCCGGTCGGGCCCGCGGGCACGGTCGTCCGCGCCGCCTCCCGGCTGCTGCGGACCGGCGCCGGCGGGGTGAGCCGGAGCTGATCGCGGGTCGCGAACGTCCCCGCCACTGCACTCGGCGCGAGCTCGGGCGGGATGACGGTGAGACGGGCCGCAGGGGTGAGCGTGCGCCAGACGCGGACGTCGCCGCGGAAGTTGACCCGGGCGAGGCCGGCCTGGGCGTCGAGCGCGGTGGCCAGCCAGGTGGGCAGCGGGTCGGCGACGGCGACATAGCGGACGGCGAAGGTCGCCAGCCCCTCGGCGGCGTTGCTGCCGCGCGGAACCGCGAGATCGCCGATCAGGCGGTCGAGCAGGCGGGACGCAATCCCTGGACGTGGGAGGTCGGTGTCGCCGAGATCGGGCCCGGCGCGGGAGCTGAGGACGTACGACATCCGCGCCTCGCCGTCCGGCCGCAGCCAGAGAACCCGCGATCCCGGCTCGCGGTCGAGCTGGGCCACTGCCGCGGCGGGCAAGGCAGCGGGGACGCGGCGGTCCAGCGGCCGGGCGGCGCCGTGGTTCACCCAGGCGCCCGCCGCGAGCACCGGGCCGAGCGCCGCGAGCACGGCGACGGCCCCGGCGGTGGGCTGCCGCCAGCCGAAGCTTCGGCCGGAGAGGCGGGTGCGGGCCCCGTCGGCGGCGAGGATCGCGCACGCGGCGAGCGCCGCGCCCGCGACCGCGAGCGGCACCCCGGGGAACGACTCGGCGAGCGACCCGGTGCCGCGCGCGGTGACGAGCGCGAGCGCGTACGCCCCGATCGCGACGCCCCAGCACCCGAGCGCGGCGCCGACCCGGCGTTCGCGGATGAGGGCGACCAGAGCCACGAGCACCAGGCCCGCGGTCGCGACGGCAAGGGGCACGCCGACCCGTCCAGGGCGTAGCAGCAGCAGGTCGAGCGAGCTCGGCGCGGGCCCGGCGCTGTTGGCGGGCGTGCCGCCGAGCAGCATCCGCGGCTCGGCGAACAGCCGCAGCGACCAGGGGAACAGCACCGCCAGAGCGGTGCCGAGCGCGACCGCGACGGCGGCGATCCGGCGTACGGCACCGGCTCGGCTCGCCGGGGTCGCGCCGAGCAGGACGACGAGCGAGCCCACGCCGAGCGGGGCGGCGGCGATGAGCCAGAGCTGGGGGGCGAAGGCCATCGCCGCCGCGAGCCCGAGACCAGTGCCGAACGGCACCCGCCACCCGGCGTACCGCGGGTCGTCGTGGAGCAGGCGGTGGCCGAGGACGAGCAACGGTGGCGTCGCGACGAGCGCGACGGCGGCATCGAGGGGGCCGGTCGCGACGGCCGCGGTGCCGACCGGGAGCAC
>CBQZLL010000047.1:0-14599 GCA_967749945.1 uncultured Frankiaceae bacterium | reverse complement strand
GAACGCGACAAGCTGGCGTTGCCCGGCCGACAGCCGCCCGCCGCGTTTCCGGACGTCGGTGTCGTAGCCGTCGGGCAGCCGCGCGATGAACTCGTGCGCGCCGATCGCCCGCGCCGCCGCCTCGATGTCGGCCCGCGCCGCCGCGGGGCGCCCGAACGCGATGTTGTCCGCGACCGTCCCCGAGAACAGGAACGACTCCTGCGTCACCATGACGACCGCGCGGCGCAGCGCCTCCTCGGGCAGCGACCGTAACGGCACGCCGTCGAGCAGGACGTCGCCCTCGCCCGGGTCGTAGAAGCGCGCGAGCAGCCGCGCGATCGTCGTCTTGCCCGCGCCGGTCGCGCCGACCAGCGCGACGGTCTGCCCGGCCGGGACGACGAGGTCGAGCGACGGCAGCACGTCGACGTCCCCCCGGTAGCCGAACCGCACCCCGGCGAAGGTCACCGCCCCCCGCGCGACCGGCGGTGCGACGGGCTCCGTCGGCTCGGGTACCGACGGCGTCTCTTCGAGGACGCCCGCGAGCTTCTCCAGCGCGGCGGCCGCGGACTGGAACGAGTTGTAGAACTGCGAGAGCTCCTGCATCGGCTCGAAGAACCGCCGCAGGTACAGCAGGAACGCCGCGAGCACGCCGACCTTGAGCTGGCCGTTCATCGCGCGGTTGCCGCCGTAGAGCAGGATCACCGCGATCATGACGTTGCCGAGCAGCTTGATGCCGGGGCCGAAGATCGCCACCAGTTGGAACGACCGCTCGGTCGCCTTGCGGTAGCGCCCGTTGACGTCCTCGAAGATCGCCTGGTTGCGCGGCTCGCGGCGGAACGCGTGCACCGCGCGGATGCCGCCGAGCGACTCGACGAAGTGCACGATGACGAGCGCGACGGCCTCGCGGGTGCGCCGGTACGCGGCCGCCGAGTTGCGCCGGAACCACCGCGTCAACAGGACCAGCGCCGGGAAGCAGAGCAACGTCACGATGCCGAGCGGTGCGTCGAGCAGCAGCATGATGACGGCGATGCTCGCGACCGAGAGCACCGCGGTGACCAGACCGTCGAGGCCGGTGTCGAGGAGCTCGTTGATCGCGTCGACGTCGGACGTCAGTCGCGAGATGACGCGGCCCGACGTGTACGACTCGTGGAACGACAGCGACAGCCGCTGGAAGTGGTCGAACACCCGGCGCCGCAGGTCGAGCAGCACCCGCTGGCCGACCCGTCCGGTCATGACGAGGAACGTCCGCCGAAGCAACGCCTGCAGGGCTGTCGCGAGGACGAACAACCCGACGATGACGACGAGGACGCGCGGCGAATCGCCCCGGACCACGGGCGGGATGCCGCTGTCGATGCCGACCTTGACGAGGAACGGCCCGGCCATCGCAGCGGCGTTCTCGCCGAGGATGACGGCGAGCAGGATCCAGAGCGCGCGGCGGTGCGGCGCGAGCAACGAGCGGAGCAGCCGCCGCGACCGGGCGCGGAGCAGCAGCGAGATGTCGGACGGGATGTCGTCGTCGCGTTCGGCCGCGACGCCGCGCCACTCCTCGACCGGAGGAGCCGAGGTGACGGTCATGCGACCACCTCGGCTTCTGCGGAGAGGATGGCGCGGTACGACGGGTTCGCGAGCAGCTCGCCGTGCGTCCCGATCGCGGTGATCGTGCCGTCCTCGAGGAACGCCACCCGGTCCGCGAGCGCGAGGGTCGACGGCCGGTGCACGACGACGAGACCGGTCGTCCCGCGCAGCACGTGCGCGAGCGCCTGCTCGACGAGCGCCTCGGTGTGGATGTCGAGCGCGGAGAGCGGGTCGTCGAGGACGAGCACGCGCGGCCGCCCGATGACCGCGCGGGCGAGCGCGAGCCGCTGCCGCTGGCCGCCGGACAGCGACAGGCCCTGCTCGCCGACGCGGGTGTCGAGCCCGAACGGCAGGTCGCGGACGAACTCCGCCTGCGCGAGCGCGAGCGCCGCGTCGATATCGGCGTCGGTCGCGTCAGGCGTGCCGAGCAGGAGGTTCTCCCGGGCCGACGCGGAGAACAGGATGGGCTCCTCGAACGCCGTCGCCACCGCCTGCCGCAACGACGCGAGCGTCACGTCGCGGATGTCGACGCCGTCGAGCGTGATGCGCCCCTCGGTCACGTCGTAGAGGCGCGGCACGAGTGCGGCCAGCGTCGTCTTGCCCGACCCGGTCGCGCCGACGAGCGCGACGGTCTCGCCCGGCGCGATGTCCAGCGTGACGTCGTGCAGCACCGGCGTCGCGCTGCCCGGGTAGGTGAACCCGACGCCCTCGAACCGCAGCCGTCCCGCCGGGTCGACCAACGGCACGGCGCCGGGTCGGTCGACGACCTCCGGCTCGGTGTCGAACACCTCGTAGATCCGGTCGGCCGCGGTCGCCGCCTCCTGGCCGGTGGCGAGGATCCAGCCCAGCGCCTCGACCGGCCAGACGAGATACAGCATCAGCGACATGAACGCGACGAGCCCGCCGATGGTGAGCTCGCCGTGGCCGACGGCGAGCGCCCCGAACAGCAGCACGGCCGCAAGGGTGAGGTTGGGCACGAGGTCGAGCAGCGACCAGAACTTCGCGCGCAGCCGGACGCTCGCCAGCGCCGAGTGGTACAGGCGCTCGGCGCCCGCTTCGAACTGCGCGCCGACGAGCCGCCGCCGCCCGAATGCCTTGATGACCCGGATGCCGGTTGCGGCCTCCTCGATCTGCGTCGTGAGGTCGCCCTGCTGGTCCTGGATCCGGCGGGACACCTCGAAGTACTCGCGCTCGAACGCCGCCGACAGCCAGACGATCGGCACCGCCGACAGCGCGACGACGAGGCCGAGCGGCGCGTAGAGGTGGATGAGCAGCGCGACGACGGTGACGAACGTCGCGATGTTGACGATGAGGAAGACCAGCGCGAACCCGACGAAGCGTCGGATCACCCCGAGGTCGGTCGTCGCCCGGGACAGCAGCTGCCCCGACTGCCAGCGGTCGTGGAACGACACGGGCAGGCGTTGCAGATGTTCGTAGAGGTCGTTGCGGATCGTCGTCTCGATGCCGAGCGCGGCGTACGACTGCACCCACCGGCGGACGAAGACGAGGAGTGCCTCGACGACGCCGAACGCGAGCGCGAGGAGGCCGAGCGGGACGAGCCGAGCGCGTTCGCCGTGGGCGATCGGGCCGTCGATGACGGCCTTCGACACGATCGGGACGAGGATGCCCGAACCGACGCCGCCGAGCGCCATGACGAGCATGAGGACCATCTGGCCGAGGTACGGCCGGACATAGGTCCGCAGGCGCCACAGCGAGTGGAGACGGCGGGTCGAGGACATGAACCCGACCGTACCGCCGGGGTGGGACGGTGATCGCCCGGATTTCGCCGGCTGGGGATAACGAGAGCCTGGGGACAACTACTCTGGTCGCATGAAGTGCACCCGGTGCCGCGGTCGCGCCGTCGTCGAGGTACCGCGGGCCAACGCCGCGTTCTGCGGCGACTGCTTCACCGAGTCGTACGTCCGCAACCTCGTCACGCGCGCTGTACGGCACGACCACATGTTCGCCAAGGAGGACCGGATCCTGGTCGCCGTCTCCGGCGGCAAGGACTCACTCGCGCTGTGGGACCTGCTGCTCGACCTCGGGTACCGCGCCGACGGGCTCTACCTCGGGCTCGGCATCGGCGGGTACAGCAGCCGCTCGCAGGTCGTCTGCCAGGAGTTCGCCGACGCGCGCGGCGCGACGCTGCTGACCGTCGACCTCGAGGACCGCGCGGGCTTCACCATCCCGCAAGCCGCCGCGACGAAGAAGCGGCCGGCGTGCGCGATCTGCGGGCTGTCGAAGCGGCACGTCTTCAACGCCGTCGCGCGCGAGCACGGCTACGACGTCGTCGCCACCGGCCACAACCTCGACGACGAGGTCGCCGTCCTGCTCGGCAACGTGCTGCGCTGGGAGACCGACTACCTGGCCCGCCAGGCGCCGGTGCTCGAAGCGACACACCCGTCGTTGGTGAAGAAGGTGAAGCCGCTGTACCGCGTCGCCGAGCGCGAGACCGCGGCGTACTGCGTCCTCAAGGGGATCGACTACGTCGTCGAGGAGTGCCCGCTCGTCGAGGGCAACACGCAGCTGAAGTACAAGGGCATGCTGGACGCGCTGGAGGCGCAGTCGCCGGGCACCAAGCACAACTTCCTGTTCGGGTTCCTGGAGAAACGGCGCGACCTGTTCCCGCCGGACGGCGTACCGCTCAACGAGTGCGTCGAGTGCGGGTCGGCGACGCCGTCGGACCGGTGCGCGTTCTGCCGGTCGAAGCACCTCGTCGCGCTCGCCGTCGAGTCGCGTCCGGTCGACTGGGCGCCGACCGGCTCGTGACGAAGGAACCCACCGGCGCGGCGGCGCGGCGCGGCCCGTTCCGGTCCGGTGACCGGGTCCAGCTCACCGACCCGAAGAAGCGGATGCACACCATCACGCTCGCCACCGGTGGCCAGTTCCACACGCACCGCGGCATCGTCAACCACGACGACCTCATCGGCGCGCCCGAGGGTACTGTCGTGAAGTCGACGAGCGGAACGCCGTACCTCGCGCTCCGTCCGCTCCTCTCGGACTACGTCCTGTCGATGCCGCGCGGCGCGCAGGTCATCTACCCGAAGGACGCGGCACTCATCGTCGGGTACGCCGACGTCTTCCCTGGGGCGCGCGTCGTCGAAGCGGGCGCCGGGTCGGGGTCGCTGACCTGCTCGTTGCTGCGCGCGGTGGGCGACGCGGGGCACGTCTCGTCGTACGAGCTGCGACCCGAGTTCGCCGACGTCGCGCGGGCGAACGTGCTGCGGTACTTCGGCGTGCAGCATCCGGCGTGGAGCCTGACCGTCGGCGACCTCGACGACGCGAAGGACACCGACGTCGACCGCGTCGTCCTCGACATGCTCGCGCCGTGGGAGGTGCTCGACACCGTGTCGCGGATGCTCGTGCCCGGTGGCGTCGTGTGCTGCTACGTCGCGACGACGACGCAGCTCTCCCGCACGGTCGAGGCGCTGCGGTCACACGGGACGTTCACCGAGCCGTGGTCGATGGAGTCGCTCGTGCGCCCGTGGCACGTCGAGGGCCTGGCCGTACGGCCGGACCACCGGATGGTGGCGCACACGGCGTTCCTCGTGTTCGGCCGCCGCCTGGCGGAAGGGGTGGCACCCCCTCCGGTACGCCGCCGGCCGTCGAAGGGCATGACCGCCGAGCAGGCGTGAGCGTCGCCGCGAGCCGCGGGCGCACACCGTTGTGTGCGGGATTTGGCCGGCTAGAGCCCGCGGATCCCGCACACAACGCTATGGCTGGGCGAGTGCCCTGCCGTCCACCCGCTCGACGAAGATGCAGTCACCGGGGCAGCCCGCGGCGGACTCGACCACGTCGCGGACACATCCGGACGGAACGGGCACCCGCGCGCCCGGCTCGGTCAGCAGCGCGCCCGACGAGTCCTTGACGTAGGCCAGCCCGTCGATGTCGAACTCGAACACGTCGGGTGCGAGCTGGACACAGAGGCCGTCGCCCGTGCACAGGTCCTGGTCGACCCGCACGAGCAGTGACTCCTCCACGCGAACGACCGTAACATCGCGCGATTGAGCACCCTCCGCCTTCGTCGCGGATATAGGCTGGCTGTTGTCCCGCGGAAGGGGAGGTGAGGCGGTGTCCGGGTCCCGCAAGGACGACGCCGAAACGCGTGCCGCGCGGTACGAGAAGGAGGTCTCCGACCTCCAGACTCAAGTCGGCTTCCTCGAAGAGGAGGTCGGGCTGCTGCGGCGCAAGCTCACGGACTCGCCGCGCGAGGCGAGGGCGCTGGAAGAGCGTCTCACCGAGGCGCAGGCGAGCGTCACCAACCTCACCGTCCAGAACGAACGTCTCGTCGCGACCCTGAAGGAGGCGCGGGAGCAGATCATCGCGCTCAAGGAGGAGGTCGACCGGCTTGCCCAGCCGCCGAGCGGCTACGGCATCTTCCTCTCCGCGCACGAGGACGACGGTACGGTCGACGTGTTCCACGGCGGCCGGAAGATCCGCGTCACGGTCAGCCCCACCATCGACACCACCGAGCTCCGCAAGGGGCAGGAGGTCATGCTCAACGAGGCGCTGAACGTCGTCCGCGCGCTGAACTTCGAACGCCAGGGCGACGTCGTGCTCCTCAAGGAGGTCCTCGAGGACGGCGAGCGCGCGCTCGTCGTCGGGCACACCGACGAGGAACGCATCGTCATGCTCGCGGAGCCGCTGCTCGACGGCCCGATCAAGCCGGGCGACTCGCTGCTCGTCGAGTCCCGTTCCGGATGGGCGTACGAGCGCATTCCGAAGAGCGAGGTCGAGGAGCTCGTCCTCGAAGAGGTGCCGGACGTCGACTACTCGCAGATCGGCGGCCTGGTCGCGCAGATCGAGTCGATCCGCGACGCGGTCGAGCTGCCGTTCCTGCACGCCGAGCTGTTCAAGGAGCACGAGCTGCGCCCGCCGAAGGGCGTCCTGCTCTACGGCCCGCCGGGATGCGGCAAGACGCTCATCGCCAAGGCTGTCGCGAACTCCCTCGCCAAGAAGGTCGCCGAGGTGACCGGCACGGGCGAGGGGCGCTCGTACTTCCTCAACATCAAGGGCCCCGAGCTGCTCAACAAGTACGTCGGCGAGACCGAGCGGCAGATCCGGCTCATCTTCCAGCGCGCCCGCGAGAAGGCGCAGGAGGGGACGCCGGTCATCGTGTTCTTCGACGAGATGGACTCGATCTTCCGGGTCCGCGGCTCCGGCGTGAGCAGCGACGTCGAGAACACCATCGTCCCGCAGCTGCTGTCGGAGATCGACGGCGTCGAGTCGCTGAAGAACGTCGTCGTCATCGGCGCCTCGAACCGCGAGGACATGATCGACCCGGCGATCCTGCGGCCGGGCCGCCTCGACGTGAAGATCAAGATCGAACGTCCCGACGCGGAGTCCGCCAAGGACATCTTCTCGAAGTACATCACCACGACGTTGCCGATCCACGAGGAGGATCTCGCCGAGCACGGCGGCGATCGCGCGGCTGCGTGCGCCGCGATGATCCTGGCGACCGTCGAGCGGATGTACTCCGAGGACGAGTCCAACCGTTTCCTCGAGGTGACGTACGCCAACGGCGACAAGGAGGTCCTGTACTTCAAGGACTTCAACTCCGGCGCGATGATCGAGAACATCGTCGCCCGCGCCAAGAAGATGGCGATCAAGGACTTCCTCGACGTGGGCGCCAAGGGCATCCGCCTGCAGCACCTGATGGGCGCGATCGTCGACGAGTTCAAGGAGAACGAGGACCTCCCCAACACCACGAACCCCGACGACTGGGCACGGATCTCGGGCAAGAAGGGCGAGCGCATCGTCTACATCCGCACGCTCATCTCCGGCACCAAGGGCAACGAGGCCGGTCGCTCGATCGACACCATCTCGAACACCGGCCAGTACCTCTAGGCCGTCGTGGAAGGGCCGCCGCCCGAGGCGTACTCGCGCTACAGCGACCCGCTCAAGTACGTCCCCGTGGCGGAGGCGCTGGACCCGCTCGTCGCCAACCTGGTCGCAACCTACGACGCGACGGTCGAGCCGCTCCCCGTCGCGCCGGAGGACGACCGCGTCGTCCGCGCGCTGCGCGTCGTGCCGCGCAGCGGCGCGCCGCTGGTGTTCGAGGTGACGATGCTGCCTTCCATCCTGGCGAGGCGCGGCTGGTGGAACGCCACCGGAGTCCCACACTGCGGCTGCGACGCGTGCGACGAGGACCCGGCGGCCTGTATCGAGGAGCTGCGTGGGTGGGTCGATGAGGCGGTCGCCGGCGAGTTCACCGAGGAGCTCACCGAGGACGGGCTGACGGTGTACACCCGGGACGGCTGGCAGCGCAGCGGCATGGATCCGGAATGGTTCGCGACGCTGTCGGCGGTGGCGCCACCGGGAACGCACCGGTGGCCACCCTGGCCCCGGCGTACCGGCTAGCCTGTCCCTATGACCGTGCGCCGTGTCATGGGGACCGAGACCGAGTACGGAATCTCCGTTCCCGGGCAGCCGGGGTTCAACGCGATGGTGTCGTCGTCGCTCGTCGTCAACGCGTACGCCCCGTCGCGGGAGCGGCGGACGCGGTGGGACTTCGAGGAGGAGAGCCCGCTGCGGGACGCGCGCGGGTTCGAGCTGACGCACGAGGTGGCCGAGCCCCCCGGGGACGACGAGCTGGGGCTCGCGAACGTCATCCTCACGAACGGCGCCCGCCTCTACGTCGACCACGCGCACCCCGAGTACTCGACGCCGGAGGTCACGACCCCGCTCGACTGCGTGCTCTGGGACAAGGCGGGGGAACGCATCATGGCCGAAGCGGCCCGCCGCGCGGCCCAGACGCCGAACACCGCGCCCGTCCAGCTCTACAAGAACAACACCGACAACAAGGGCGTCTCGTACGGCTGCCACGAGAACTACCTCATGGCGCGGGCGACGCCGTTCGCGGAGATCGTGCGGCACCTCACGCCGTTCTTCGTGAGCCGGCAGGTGTTCTGCGGCGCGGGCCGGGTCGGGACCGGCCAGGACGGCCGGGGGAGCGGGTTCCAGATCAGCCAGCGGGCGGACTTCTTCGAGGTCGAGGTCGGTCTCGAGACGACGTTGAAGCGGCCGATCATCAACACCCGCGACGAGCCGCACGCGGACCCGGAGAAGTACCGGCGGCTGCACGTCATCATCGGCGACGCGAACCTCAACGAGGTCTCGACGTTCCTCAAGGTCGGGACGACGGCGCTCGTGCTGGCGATGATCGAGGCCGGGTTCGTCGATCGCGACCTGTCCGTCGAGCAGCCCGTGTCGGCGTTGCGGGCGGTGAGCCACGACCCGACGCTGAAGCACCTCGTGACGCTGCGGGACGGCCGCAAGCTCACCGCCGTCCAGCTCCAGCTGGAGTACCTCGAGCTGTCCCGCAAGTACGTGCAGGAGACGCTCGGCGACGACGTCGACGAGCAGACCGCGACGGTGCTGACCCGCTGGGAGAGCGTCCTCACCCGACTCGAGGACGACCCGCGGTCGGGCAGCCGCGAGGTCGACTGGGTCGCGAAGCTGAGCATCCTCGACGGCTACCGCGACCGCGAGTCGCTCGACTGGGACAGCCACAAGCTGCAGCTCGTCGACCTCCAGTACCACGACGTACGCCCGGACAAGGGGCTCTACAACCGGCTCGCCGCGCGCGGCAGCGTCGACCTGCTCGTCGCCGAGCCCGACGTCGTCCGCGCGATGACGGCGCCGCCCGAGGACACCCGCGCGTACTTCCGTGGCCGGTGTCTGGAGAAGTACGCCGGCGAGGTCGCGGCCGCATCGTGGGACTCGGTCATCTTCGACGTCGGGCGCGACTCGTTGCAGCGCGTGCCGACGATGGAGCCGTTGCGCGGAACCAAGGCGCACGTCGGCGAGCTGCTCGACGTGTCCGCGACCGCGGCCGAGCTCGTCGACCGACTCTCCGGCGGTCGCTAGGAGAACGCGGTCCGCACGGCGAACCCTCCAGGCAGGGAGTGACTCTCGTCCGGTAGGGAGGTTCTGGTCCGCATGCACGTACATCGGTGGGTTGCGGTGGTGGCCGTGCTCACACCGCTCGGCCTCGGCACGCCAGGCCGCGCCGCCCTGCCGCGCGCGGCGGCGACGCTGCGTCCGGGACACGCGGCGTTCTGGAGCCCGCCGAAGTCGGGGGGCTCCACGTACGCCATCGACGTCAAGGGCCGCGCGTGGCGGCTGCGCGTGGCGTACGACCATCCGGACTACCGGGTCGGCCTCTCCGGCGTCCTGACGGATCCGCACGGCAAGGAGGTCGCGTCGCTCGGCGGCTTCAACAGTGGCGAGGCGTACGTCCTCAACCCGACGCCGGGCCGCTGGACGCTGAGGATGTCCGCGGACCAGGGCTACCGCGAGTACACGATGCGCGCGAAGCTCGAATCGAAGCCACCCGCGCAGCCGAAGAAGCCGGTTGCGCTGCTGCCGAACCTGCGGCTCGTGCCGCCGTACGAGTTCACCTTCTCCGCGCCGCTGTCCGGCGGGCGCGGCATCTACGGCGGCCCCGACGGCCCCGGTTCGTGCACCGCCGACGACACCGCGGAGCAGAGCGGCGTCCGCTGCCTGCGCTTCTCGCTCGGCCCGGCCAACGTCGGCGTCGGACCGCTGCAGCTCGTCTTCCCCGGCAACGAGGGCCTCGTCACGCCGGGCGCCGCGTCGCAGGTCGTCCTCTGGTCGGACGGCCACACGACGACTCGCGCGGCGGGCGAGTTCGTCTACCACAAGACGCACGCGCACTATCACCACAGCGGCTTCGGGAAGCTCGAGCTGCTCAAGGTGCTGGACGCGTCCAAGGGCACGACCGAGCACGCCGGCGACGGCCCGAAGCAGGGGTTCTGCACGGGCGACGTGATGGTCGCCGACTGGCGGGCGTTCGGCGGCGAGCAGAACAGCGCCGACTCGACCTGCCTGGACAGCGCCGGCTTCGTCTACGACCCGACGCGCGGCACCAAGATGGGCCTCTCGCCGGGGTGGGCCGACCTGTACTCGTGGGAGCAGGACGGCAACTACGTGGAGTTCGGCCTCAACGGTGACGGCCGCTACCTGGTCCGCTCCACCGCCGACGTGCTGAACAACATCCTCGAGTCGACCGAGAAGGACAACACGTCGTACGCCTACATCCAGGTCACCGGCTCGACCATCAAGGTTCTCGAACGCGGCCGCGGCCTGGGCCCGTGGGACAAGCACAAGGTCCTCGCGCGCGACGGCCTGCACGTCCTCGCCGGAGCCTGACACCGTCGGGCGCCGCCCGGGATAGGGTCCAGGTGATGGACTGACCCGGGTGGAGGCACACGATGGCGACGAAGGACAGCGGGGGCGGGCAGCAGCGCGCGTCCCGCAAGTCGGAAGACGTCGCGGAGGTCGAAGCGACCGAGACCGACGAGGTTCAGGAGCGCCACGAGAAGCTCACGGACGACGTCGACGCGCTGCTCGACGAGATCGACGACGTCCTCGAGGAGAACGCCGAGGACTTCGTGCGCTCGTTCGTCCAGAAAGGCGGCGAGTAGCCACCGTGGTCGACCCGATCGGGGGCAGGCTTCCGGCCGCGTTCACGACGCCGGGCATCTCGTCGTTCACCGACTTCCTCGCGGGCCAGGCTCCCGAGCTGCTACCGAGCCGGCGCGTGCTGCCAGGGACGGTCACCGAGGTGCCGCACGCGACGACGATCGTCGCGGTGACGAGCGCGACCGGCGTCATCATGGCCGGTGACCGGCGCGCGACGATGGGCATGCAGATCGCGCAGCGTGACATCGAGAAGGTGTTCCAGGCCGACGAGTTCTCCTGCGTCGGCATCGCCGGTACCGCGGGCATGGCCATCGAGATCGTGCGGCTGTTCCAGGTCGAGCTCGAGCACTACGAGAAGCTCGAAGGCTCGACGCTCTCGCTGGAGGGCAAGGCCAACCGGCTCTCCACGCTGATCCGCAACAACCTCCCGCTTGCCATGCAGGGTCTCGCCGTCGTGCCGCTGTTCGCGGGGTTCGACCTCGACGGCCAGTTCGGCCGGATCTTCAGCTACGACGTGACCGGCGGCAAGTACGAGGAGCACTCGTTCTTCTCCGTCGGGTCGGGCTCCGGGCCCGCGCGGGGCGCGTTGAAGAAGCGGTTCCGCGACGGGCTCACCGACGCCGAGGCGATCCGCGTCGTCGTCGACGCGCTCTACGACGCCGCCGACGAGGACGCGGGCACGGGCGGTCCCGACCTGATTCGCAAGATCTACCCGGTCGTCGCCGTCGTGACGACGGACGGGTTCCGCCGGGTGCCGGATGCCGAGATCGGCGAGGTCGTCGACGCGATCGTCGCCGAACGCCACGAACGCCCGGGAGGGTAGGCGCCTTGACCACCCCGTTCTACGTCTCGCCCGAGCAGTTCATGCGGGACAAGTCCGAGTACGCGCGCAAGGGCATCGCGCGCGGGCGCAGCGTGCTCGCGTTGTCGTACGCCGACGGCATCCTCTTCGTCGCGGAGAACCCGTCCACCGCGCTGCACAAGGTGAGCGAGATCTACGACCGGATCGCGTTCGCCGCGGTCGGCAAGTACAACGAGTTCGAGAACCTCCGCGTCGCCGGCGTCCGGCTCGCCGACCTGCGCGGCTACGCGTACGACCGCGCCGACGTCACGGGCCGCGCGCTCGCCAACGCGTACGCGCAGACCCTCGGCACCATCTTCACCACCGAGGCGAAGCCGTACGAGGTGGAGCTCGTCGTCGCCGAGGTCGCCGACGCGCCCGAGGGCGACCAGATGTACCGCCTGACGTACGACGGGTCGGTCGCCGACGAGACCGGCTTCGTCGCGATGGGCGGCAAGGCCGAGGAGCTGTCGACGTACCTGCGCGACCACCACCGTGCCGGGATGTCGCTCAAGGACGCGATGGACGTCGCGGTGCGTGCGCTTGCCGGGCAGGAGACGCGCGACTTCGAGCCGGACATGCTCGAGGTCGCGGTGCTCGACCGGACTCGGCCACGACGGAAGTTCAAGCGGGTACTCGCGAGTCGGCTGGCGGACCTCATGCCGCAGCGCGACGGGACGCCGGCGGGTCAGACCCCACCCTAGGGCCTGGCGAAACGGCCCGGATCGGTTCGGCCGTCCCAGAACGAGATGTGGGCTGGCGACCGCTACTTGGTGCCGGCGCCGCCGAAGCCGCCGGCCCCGCCGGGGCCGCCGAGGACGCCGTAGCGCTTGACGTTGATGTCGACGTCGGCGGCGCTCGAGATGCGCGCGGCCGCGCCCTCCTCCGGCTCGAAGGTGGTACCCGTGAACATCTCGGGCGCCGGGTGCACGCGCTCCTCGGCGGGCGGCGCGGCGGCGCGCGCGGCCGCGCGGGCGCGCGGGCGGAGTCGGAAGGCCATGGCGGAGACCGTACCGTGCCGGCCGGCTCCGCCGGTGCGTTTCGGCGCTATTGCGACGGGACCGTCACCGGCACCGGGATCGTGATGTACGTGCAGTAGGTGAGCGGCTGGCGGACGTGGACGTACGTCGTCGTCTCGTCGGCGGTGACGTACACCGGCAGCCGTGGCGGGCAGGGCGGCGGGACGTCCGAGGGGGTGGGTTTGACCCCGACAGGGAGCGCCACCGTGATCGAGTGGCAGCGGTGGACCGGGTCGGGGACCGAGACGTACGTCGTGCCGTTCTCCTGGTAGAGGAGCGCGTTCGTCGGGCAGTCCGCGTGCGCGGGTGCCGCGAGAGGGACGGCGACGAGGGGAGCGAGGGCGAGTAGCGCGAGGCGCATGGCGAGGGCTCCTCAGTAGGGGACGACTGCCGCGCACGAGGGTAGCGCGCTCGGGCGGGTACGGTAGCCGCGTGTTGACGACCGCGCCGACCGGCGGCCGGGACATCGGCTCAGGTGTCGAGCTCGCCGAGGTGGTCGGCGCGATCGCCCTCGCGGCCGACCTCGGGCTCGGCCAGCCGCTCGAGCACATGCTCCGGTCGTGCGTCATCGCGACCCGGTTCGCCGATCGGCTCGGGCTCTCCGCCGCGGACCGCGATGCGACGTACTGGGTCACGCTGTTCACGACGGCCGGGTGCACGGCGGTGTCGTACGAGCTGGCGGCGCTGTTCGGCGACGACATCGCGTTGCGCGCCGGCCTCGCGAACGTGACGACGGACGCCGAGGCGTTCCGCTACCTGCTCAGCCACGCGGGCAGCGACCGCGGTCCGATCGGGCGCACCAGGGCCAGAGCGAACCTGCTGCGGACCCGGATGGCGCCGCTGGAGCAGTCGCTGGTCGCGCACTGCGGCGTCAGCGCCCGGCTCGCCGAACGGCTCGGGCTCGGCGACGCCGTCGTCGTCTCGTTGCTCCAGACGTTCGAACGCTGGGACGGCAAGGGCCTCCCGCACCGGCTGCGCGGCGATGCCGTGCTCCTCCCGATCCAGATCGGGAACCTCGCGAACGTCGTCGAGATGCGGCACCGGGAGAACGGCGTCGCCGCGACGGTCGCGGTGGCGCGCGAGTTCGGCGGTACGGGGCTGGCGCCGGCCGTCGCCGACGCGTGGTGCGCCGCCGCGGAGGAGATGCTCGACGGGCTCGACGACGAGTCGTCGTGGGACCGCGTCGTCGGCACTCAGCCGGCCGGGCGCGGCCCGCTGACCGCCACGGAGCTCGACGACGCGCTCGCGCTCGTCGCCGACTACGTCGACCTCAAGTCGCCGTGGTTCATCGGGCACTCGCGCGGCGTCGCCGAGCTTGCGGCCGGTGCCGCGCGGGAGGCCGGGCTCTCCGCGGCCGACGTCACGATCGCGCGCCGCGCGGGCTACCTGCACGACGTCGGTCGCAACGGCGTCCCGAACACCATCTGGGACAAGACCGGGCCGCTCACCGACGGCCAGCGCGAACGGGTCCGGCTGCACGCGTACTACACCGACCGGGTCCTGCACCGCGCCGGGCCGCTCGCCGCGCTCGCGAACGTCGCCTCCGCCGCCCACGAACGCGGCCGAGGCACGGGTTACCCGCGGGCGATCGCGGGCGGCACGATCCCGTGGCTCGGCCGGATACTCGAAGCGGCCGACGTGTACCAGGCGATGACCGAGGACCGCCCGCATCGCGCGGCGCCGGGCCGCGAGGCGGCGGCCGCCGAGCTGCGCCGGGCCGCGCGCGCGGGGGACCTGG
>CBQZLL010000046.1:0-14689 GCA_967749945.1 uncultured Frankiaceae bacterium | reverse complement strand
CTTCCAGCGTTCTGCAAAGGCCTTCAGATTCAATCTGGAGGCCTTTGCTTTTCTTGCCGTCATGCCCGCCGGTTGACCAGAAACACGGCCGCGGCACAGGCGACCATGCCGGCGATGGCGACGGCGTCGAGGCGCTCGTTGAACAGCACAAAGGCCATCACCGCGGTCACCGCCGGCACCAGATAGAACAGGCTCGCCACTGAAGTAGCGGCCTGATGGCGGATCAGCCAGTACAACAGCCCGATCGAGCCGATCGACAGTGCGACCGCCAGCCAGGCCAGCGCCAGCACAAATTCGGTCGTCCAATGCACCACCCGATCTTCGAACAGGAAGGCCCCGATAGTGAAGAACAACGTCACGGCGACGAACGCGTCGGCGGTGTACTGCTTGAGGTCGTGCCGCATCATCGCGGCGGGCAGGGCAACCCCTGTAAAGCCGAGCAGCAGCGCGGTGCCGCGACTCTCGCGGTCGAGCTCGCGCCCCAGCAGGTACGCGACCGGCGCGAGCGCCCCGGTGAACAGCAACGGGACCAGCCGCGCGCGCTCGTCGCCCAGTGCCGTCGGCACCAGCCTGAGGAGGAACGAGAAGCCGATCGGGCTGGACGAGGTCAGCCGCGGCAGGGCGCCGAGCGGCGCGCGCAGCGAGTCGGCGACCCACGACTCGTCGAGCCAGTACGGGTGCCGCAGCATGTACCACGGCGCGTGCCCGAGCACGCCCAGGACGACGAGCGCGACGAGGCTCGCCATGGTGGCGTACTGCGTCCACCAGGCACGCCTCGCGAGCCGGCGGCGCAGGCCGCGCGGCCAGACGTTCTCCCCGGTGGGCCGCGGGGCCAGCACGCTCACGATGCCGCGCATCGTAGTGGTGCCGTGGTCCAATACCCCGCGTGAAGCTCTCGATCCTCATGCCCGTGTACAACGAGGCGGCCACTGTCGTCACCGCCGTGAAGCGGGTGCTGGACGTGACGTACCCCTGTGAGGTGGAGCTCGTCATCGTCGACGACGGCAGCCGCGACCGTTCCGCGGAGCTGCTCGAAGCGATGGACGACACGCGGCTGCTGCTCGTCCGGCACGAGCGCAACCGCGGCAAGGGTGCGGCGATCAGGACCGCCGCGGCCGCCGCGACCGGCGACTACCTGATCATCTGCGACGCCGACCTCGAGTACGCACCGGAGGAGATCCCCGGCCTCGTCGACGTCGCGCTGCGCGGCGACGCGCAGGTCGTGTACGGGACGCGCTCGTTCGGCAGCCATACGGCGTTCTCGTTCTGGTACGTCATGGGCAACAAGACCGTCACCATGGCCGCGAACGTGCTGTTCGACTCGTGGCTGTCCGACATCGAGACGTGCTTCAAGCTCATGCCGGTCGCGCTCTACCGGTCGCTCGACGTGCGGTCCGCTGGGTTCGGTATGGAAGCCGAGGTGACGGGCAAGCTCCTCAAGCGGGGGATCCGGCCGTACGAGGTCCCGATCTCGTACCGGGCGCGGACCCGCGAGGAGGGCAAGAAGCTCACCTGGAAGGACGGCGTCGAGGCGCTCTGGATCCTCGCCGCCACCCGGTTCGGTTGGCCGCTGCGCGACGGGCGGCGCTGACCGCTACGCCATCACCTGGCGCAGCACCTCGAGCCGGTCGTCGGTCTCGGCAAGGCGCCAGAACCGCCAGCCGTTCGTGTGCACCGGGCCGCGCTCGGGGTTGAGCGCCGCGACGACCGCGCGGGCCGCGCCGCTCGGGCTCTTGAACCTGCTGCCCTCCAGCGGCCCGCTCGTCACCGCGACCCGGTGCGTCCGCGCGACGAACAGGCCGTCGACGCGCTGGTCGCGGTACACCGCGTAGATCGGCACAGGCGTCCACGGGTCGGGTGCGGGCGGCGCGTTGTCGCTGACGTACGCCGTTACCGCGCGGGCCACGATCTCGGACTCGGCAACCCCGGCGACGCGCGCGGCGAACCGCACATACGCGTGCGTCTGCTCGTCGAGCTCGATGAGGCCCACGCCACCCCGTCCTACCGGTCTGGCGCGAATGCTCGCCATCCGAGGCGGAGGCGTCGCGCGCGACAGGCCGTGCGGGGTGGCGCGTACGCGTGATCCGGCCTCAGTGCGCCAGGTCCGCGCCGCGCGGCGAGGCTACGCGGGCACCGCGCGGCGGATCCGGAGGTCGCCGCTCACGGTCCGGCCGCGGAGGGCGACCAGCGGCCCGTCGTCCCCGCCGGGCGGCGCGTCGTCGAGCGCGACGTCGGATCGCAGGTCACCGCTCACCGACGTCGCGTCGACGTGGACCCGCGACCCGGGCCGGATGCCGACGACGACGTCGCCGGACACCGTTCGTACCTCGACGTCCCCGCGGGTGACGGACCCGAGCTCGACATCGCCGGAGACGCCGTTGATCGCGGCGCCGTTGTCGGCGGCGGCGACCCGCAGGTCGCCCGACACGAGGTTGGCCCGGACCGCGCCCGCGACGTGCCCGAGCGTGACGTCGCCCGAGGCCGTCTTGACCGCGGCTTCGCCGCCGACCTCGTCGGCCCGGACGTTGCCGCTCGCGGTGTCGACACGGACGTCCGCGGCGGCGTCGATCGCGACGTCGCCGGACGCCGTCTTGCCGCGGACGTCGGCGAACCGGCCGGTCGCGGTGACGTTGGCGGACGCCGTACGGAACACGAGCGCGCACCCGTGCGGCACCCGGATCTCGACCCGGATCTTCGGGTCGCGACCGAGGAACGACCAGCCGCGCTTGGGCACCTCGACGGCGAGCTCGCGGCCGTCGTGGCGCAGCTCGACGACGGCGCTCGCGACGGCTTCCCGGGTCGCGTCGTCGTCACGGAGTGCCTGGACGTCGACCTCGGCGGCGACCGCGTCGGTCGACGTGACGACGACCTCGCCGGCCGGGCACTCGACGGTCACCAGGACGGGCCCGGTGAGGGGGAACGTGGGCATGCGGTACTCCTAGGGGGTGTCTGACGGATCGGGGCCGTCGCGAGCGGGGTCCAGGGTCGTGGATCGCAAGGCGGAGGAGGAGCGCGCAGTGGTGTCCTGCGCGCGACGACGACAACGCAGCGAGGCGCGATGCTGGGCGTCGCGCAGCAGGCCGTGGTCCGTCAGACACCCCCTAGCCGCGCCCGTAGCCGGTCAGTCGCCGGCCGGGCGCACGACGTGAGGGCTGGCCGCCACCGCGGGCGATGGCACGGACCAGCCAGGTGTTGACGGAGACCCCCTCGGCCGCGGCCCAGGCCTCGACCTGCGCCTTCAGCGCCTCGGGCAGTCGGAGAGTGATGCGGGCGGCGTACGCCTCGTCGCCGGCCGCTGCGGGCTCCGGCTCCGGGTCGGGGACGTAGACGAGCTCCGGATCGCGCCCGTCGAGGCGGACCTCGACGTGGCCGGCCGGGAGCTGGCCGGTGAGCTGCTCGGCCGCCTGGCCGGCGGCGTCGAGCAGCCAGAGGTGCGCGGCGGCCTCGAGGGAGGAGGCGAGCCGTTCGACGGCGGCCGCCGTCGCGGCGTCGTCCGAGGCGACGGCGGCCGCGACCTCGCGGCGGAGCGCCTCGACGAACGGTGCAGTCTGCATGACATCATCGTGATGTCAGTACGACGGCGTGTCAAGCACGAGTGGCGCGCGCGGCCGCGCAGACCGCGGTGGCGAGCCCCACGCAGGCCGCCGTGAGGAACGCGAAGACGAGCGCCGGCCATCCGCGCAGCACCGGCCCGGCGAACGGGACCAGGCTCGCCGCCATCCGGGTCACGAACGCCGCCGGCAGCAGCGCCGCGAGGAACCCCGCGACGAAGCCGGCCAGTGGCTCCCGCCACGGGACGGGGACCGGGCGGCGGGCCCGCTCGGCGGCAGCGACGAGGTCGGGACGGGCCATGCCGTACGGCCTTCCCTCAGGGTGGTCGCGGCACACGCCCGGCCCTGCTACTGGTGAGTAGCGGCGTCGCGGATCACCAGTTCGTGCACAGCGCGAGCCGCTACTCACCAGTAGCGGCAGCTCGGCGGGTGCGCAGGACCGCGCCCAGCCCGCCGAGCGCCGCGACCGCGGCGATCGCGACGCCGATGGGCAGCCCGCGGCCACGGTGCGCGGCGGGCTCGCCGGCGAGTGCCGTCTCGGACGGCGCGGGCGCCGGTGCGGTCGTCGCCGGTTGCGAGGTCGCGACGGCGGGCGGGGTCGTCGTCGCGGCGGCCGTCGCCGGCGTGGCTGTGCGGCTCGGCGTAGGCGACGCCGTCGCCGGGTGGGACGGCGCGCGAGTGGGCGGGCGCGTCGTCGTCGCGACGGGCTCGGGCGCGGTCATCGTGGGCGCCGGCTTGGTCGGCGACGGCGACCCGCTCCCGACGACGATGCTCCCGACCATGTTGCCGTGCCGGGTGCAGTGGTAGGCGAACGTCCCCGCCGATGCGAACGTGTGGCTGAACATGTGCCCGCTGTCCTGCACGCCCGAGTCGAAGCCCGTCCCCGTCACCGAGTGGTTGCTCTCGTTCCAGCACCACGTGACGTTCGTGCCGGGCGCGACGGAGTGCGAGGCCGGGTTGTAGCCCGCGAACTGGACGGTGACGTCGCACGCGGCATGCGCGGGGGCGACCGGCAGGGCGAGCGCGACGAGCAGGGCGGCGAGCGCGGTCCTCACACGGTGGGTTTACGGTGCCCGCCTGGCCAGAGATTGCGTCAGACCGTCTCGACCGCGAGCCCGCTCTGGTGCTCGTGCGCGAAGTAGTCGACGAGCTCGGCGTCGTCGAGGCCCGACGGCAGCAGGACGAGGTCGGCGTGCTGCTCCTCGGCGTACTCGACGAGTGCCTTGCCGCTGGGCTTGTGGGGCAGCCAGCCGTACGCCTCGAGGCCCCGCTCGCGGGCCCGGATGACCTGCAGGGCGAGGGCGTGGCGGCCGAGCTTCTCCAGCGCGACGGGATCGAGCGGGTGCTCGTACTGCTCGCGTTCGCCCTCGCCCGCCCACACGTTCGGGATCGGGTCGGTGAACGTCGACCCGGCCGCGCTGACGTCGTAGAGGATCACCCGCGCGTGCTCCCGCTCGGCGCGGTCGAGCGCGGTCGCGACGGAGGCGTCGTGCCGGCCGGTCTCGTCCGTGCCGACGACGAATGTGCGCATCTGCTCCGTCACGGAACACCTCCGGTGCCACGATGAGTCGTCCTCCAGGACAGTGCCCTGTCGGTGAACGAGTCAACCGCGGAGGTGGCCGGTGCGCGCGCATGTCGCGGGCGAGGGGCCGCCGGTGGTGCTGCTGCACGGGCAGCCAGGGAGTCACCTCGACTGGCGCCGCGTCACGAAGCGGCTCGCGGGCACCCACCGCGTGTTCGCGGTCGACCGCTCCGGCTACGGCGACGCGGCGCTCGAACGTCCCGGCGGGTTCGCCGACAACGCCGACGACCTGGTACGCCTGCTCGACGAGTACGGCATCGAGCGCGCCACCGTCGTCGGGCACTCGTGGGGCGGCGGTGCCGCGCTCTTCGGGCCGCTGCTCGCGTTCGGGGCGTTCCGGCACGTCGCGCCGCGGTTCCCGCGCCTCTGGCAATGCCTCTCCGGCAGCCGCCTCAGCCCCGCGCACTCGGCCGAGGTGGCGACCGAGGTGCGGTCGTGGGGGCGGGTGCGGCTGTGGCGTACGTTCCTCGCCGAGCAGCGCGCGATGCTCCGCGAGATCCCCGAGGTCGAGCGACACCTCGGCGACATGCACGTGCCGACGACGGTCGTCGTCGGCGACCGGGACCGCGTCGTCAGCAGGTCGGTCGGCGAACATCTCGCGCGCGCCATCCCGGGCGCCCGTGTCCGCGTCGTTCTTGGGGCCGGGCACCTGCTGCCCGTCGAACGTCCCGACGCGCTCGCCGACGTGATCAGGGACGCGTCCCTCGCTTGATCGTCCCCGAGGACCTCCGGCGCACGATCTCCGGCTGGGCGGGCGACGCCGGACGTGCGTGGCTCGACGCGCTGCCGCGTCTCGTCGCCGAGGTCGCCGGGATGTGGTCGCTGACCCTCGGCGAGCCGTACGTCCCGAGCGGCTACACCGCGCTAGCCCTGCGCGCGACGCGGGCGGACGGCACGCCGTGCGTGCTCAAGGTCGGCGTCCCCGACGAGTGGTCGAAGCCGGAGGCGGCGGCGTTGCGGCACTTCGGCGGCGGCGCGGCGGTGACGTTCCTTGCGGCCGACGCCGACCGGTTCGCGCTGCTGCTCGAACGCTGCGACCCCGGCACCCCGCTCACCGCGGAGCCGGACGACGTGGCGACCACCGTCATCGCGGGACTGTTGCGCGAGCTCTGGGCACCGCCACCCGAGGCGCACCTGTTCCGGGTGCTGTCGAGGGACTGCGAGGGCTGGGCCGCAACGGTTCGCGGCTCGGACGTCGTCGACGCGCGGCTGCGCGACGAGACGCTCGACCTGCTCGGCTGGCTCGCGGCGGCGGTGCCGGATCCGGTCGTCCTGCACGGCGACCTGCACGCCGCGAACGTCCTGCGCGCGCGCCGCCGGCCGTGGCTCGTCATCGACCCGAAGGGCGCGGTGGGAGACCGAGCCTTCGACACCGCCGCGGCGATCCGCGACCGTGCTGCACCGGACCTCGTACCGCGGCGGTTCGCGATCCTCACCGAGACACTGGGGCTCGACCCGGCGCGCGTTCGCGGCTGGGCGCTGGTGCAGGCTGTCGAGGGCGCGGCGTGGTCCGCGCAGGCGGGTGACGTCGCGGCGGTGGCGCCGTACGTCGAGGCCGCGACGATCATCGCCGGTCTAGGGTCCTAGACGTGCGTGCTGTCGTGCTCGACGGGTTCGGCGGCCCCGAGGTCATCCGGCTCGACGACGTCCCCGACCCGGAGCCGGGTCCTGGTGAGGTCTTGCTCGACGTCGCGGCGACCGCCGTCAACCGTGCCGACCTGCTGCAGCGCCAGGGCCGCTACCCACCACCGCCCGGCGCGCCGGACATCCTCGGTCTCGAGTGCTCGGGGACCGTCGCGGCGGTCGGTCACGACGCGTTCGGCTGGTCGGTCGGCGACGAGGTCTGCGCGTTGCTCGGCGGCGGCGGGTACGCGACCCGCGTCGCGGTGCCCGCGGGACAGTGCCTCCCGGCGCCGCGCGGGGTGGACCTCGTGTCGGCGGCCGCGTTGCCCGAGGCCGCGTGCACCGTCTGGTCGAACGTCGTCGGCGTCGCCCACCTCACGGCCGGCGAGACGTTGCTCGTGCACGGTGGGGCGAGCGGCATCGGGACGTTCGCCATCCAGGTCGGCAAGCGGCTCGGGGCGCGGGTCGTCGTCACCGCGCGGGCCGCGAAGCACGACGCGTGCCGGGCCCTTGGTGCGGACGAGACGATCGACTACGAGACCGAGGACTTCGCCGACCGCGTCCGGGCCGACGTCGTACTCGACATCGTCGGCGCCAAGTACCTCGCGCGGAATGTCGCCGCGCTCAACGCCGACGGACGCCTCGTCGTCATCGGCCTGCAGGGCGGCGTGACGGCCGAGCTCGACCTCGGCGCGCTGATGGCGAAGCGCGGCGTTGTCGCGTCGACGTCGTTGCGCTACCGGCCGCGCGAGCAGAAGGCCGCGATCGTCGCCGAGGTCCGGCGGCGGCTGTGGCCGTTGATCGAAGCTGGTGAGGTGAAGCCCGTCGTCGACCGCGTCCTGCCGCTCGACGACGCGGCTGAGGCGCACCGCGCCGTCGCGGCCAGCGAGCACGTCGGGAAGGTCGTGCTCAGGTGCCGGTGACGATGCGTTCGTAGCAGTCGTACTGCTGCTCGGCGCGCATGCCGATGCGTTCGTACAGCGCCATCGCGCCGGTGTCGTTCGCGCTGTCGACGCCGAGCCCGACGCGCCGCGCGCCGTCCGCGCGGAACGCCGCGAACGCCGTCAGCAGCAACGCCGTCCCGGCCCCACGACCGCGAGCCGACCGCAGGACACCGAGTGTCTTCACCCAGCCGTCGTCGTCGTGTCGCTGCCCGATGAGCAACCCGCTCGGAACGCGGTCGACGTCGGCCAGCCACCAGTACCCCGGCCGGTACGTCGCGGTGTCGACCAGGCGTGCGTACCACTCGTCGTACGTCCCGGGCACGAAGTCGAAGTGCTCGGCGAACGACTCCCGCCAGATCTCCCAGCAGGCCGGCAGGTCGTCCGGCGTGACCGGACGGACCGCGACGCCCGGCGCGAGGTCGGGTGCCGGCGGTGGCGCGGCGAGGTCGGCGACCATCCGGCGGAACACGCGGACGATCGCGTAGCCGCCGTCGCGCAACGCGGCCGCCTTGCGGGCGTTCGGCGTGCTGCAGAAGAGGTGGGTGGTGGTGCGTCCGGACTCGGCGGCGTGCTCGTTCGACCGTTGCGAGATCGCGGCGTAGAGCCACGGGTAGAGGTCCGGGCCGTGCGGGTGGACGAACGCGTCGCCCTGCACGAGCGCGTGCGGCTCCTTGTCCCAGGCGATCGCGTAGCCGAGGAGCGTGCCGTCGGCGTCGTGGACCAGCCACGTGTCGCGGGCGAGGTCGAAACGTTCGCGCGCCCAGTCGTCGCGAGCGTCGGCCTCCTCGTAGTCGGGAACGCCGTACTCCTCGACGTCGACGGCGACGACGAGCGCGCAGCAGTCGGCGAGGTCGTCGGGCGTGGCGGCGCGGTACGTGCAGCCGCTGGGCAGGTCCACTCCGGCACTGTCCCGACTCGCGCCGGGGTGGGCAACGCGTTATCGGCGACAATGGGTCGCATGAGCGAGCCGAGCCAGCCCGAGGTCGTCGTCCTCCGCCCCGGCGCGCCGCCGCCCGCGGAGCCGGACGACGGACCGCGGATGATCGACATGGTCGAGCAGCCCGCGAAAGTCATGCGGATCGGCACGATGGTCAAGCAGCTCCTCGACGAGGTCCGCGCGGCGCCGCTCGACGAGGCCAGCCGGGCGCGGCTGCGCGACATCCACCAACGGTCGATCGTCGAGCTGGAGGACGGCCTCGCGCCGGAGCTGCGCGAGGAGCTCGACCGGCTGTCGCTGCCGTTCACCGGCGACGAGATCCCGAGCGACGCGGAGCTGCGGATCGCGCAGGCGCAGCTCGTGGGGTGGCTGGAGGGGCTGTTCCACGGGATCCAGACGGCGCTGTTCGCGCAGCAGATGGCGGCGCGGGCACAGCTCGAGGAGATGCGCCGCCACGCTCTGCCGAGCGGCGAGATCCCGCCCGGCGCGAGCGGTCCGTACCTCTAGCGTGACTCCTCACGACTGACCGAGGCGGCAGCAGGGTGCGGCGGTCGCGCGTCGAACGTAATGCGCTATGCGAACCCCTACTGTGCTGCTGACCGGCCTCGCCCTCACGCTGGCGGCTCCGACCGCCTCGCACGCCGCGAAGAAGGCGCCGCCCAAGGTCTGCAATCTCGTCACGGACAAGACCGGGGACGGCCACAACGACTACGTCGACATCGTCAGCGCCGACATCGCGACGGGGAAGACCGAGCTCGTGGCCGTCCTCCGGGTCAAGACCACGACGGATCCCACCGACCTGCTCTCGCCGCTCGACTGGTACCACTGGTCGTTCGGCGCCACGCTCAATGGCACCGACTACAACTTCGAGCGCGACCAGAAGTGGATGCACGGCACGCCGACCAACGGCGTCGGGGTCGGCACCACGAGCCCGCCGTTCACGTTCGTCAAGACGGCCACGACCTACGAGTGGCACGTCAAGCGTTCCGACCTGCCGAGTCTGACCAAGAAGGCCGGCCAGAAGTTCGTCCAGATCCACGGGGTGAGCTGGTACAGGGGCTCGTCCGACGACAAGGCCGCCTCGACGCCTGCCACCAAGTCCTACACCGACAAGGCGCCGAGCTGCGTCTCGGCGAAGTAGCCGGGGCGAGGCCCGTCGCTGCCCGCGTCGCGGTCCGGCTACTGGTGAGTAGCGGCGCCGTGGTTCACCAGTTCGTGCTCGGCCGTTGGCCGTAACTCACCAGTAGCGTTCGGGAGTGACCAGGCGGACGCCTTCCTCGGCGACCCAGCCGGTGTCCTCGCGGCGGACGCGGACGAGGTACCACGGGCGTTCGTAGCCGAGGACGAGCACCGGCGCGGGTACGGAACGTTCGCCCGGCTCGGTGAGCGACGCGCGGACGGCGACCTCGGTGCCGGACAACGGCATCAACGACCGCGCCACGTCGGCGCCGGGGATCGTCACGCGTTCGCGGCACCGCGGGCACGAGTTGGTCCGCCCGCACCGCGCCCGCAGTTGCGCGGCGCAGCGCGGGCAGCGCAGGTCGAGGGTCGACCCGTCGTCGAGAGGCGCCTTCCGGTCGCGGGCACGACGGCGACGCAGCAGCCGGTTGGCGAGCGCCTGCAGCGGCGGGACGAACTCCGGCTCGTCCCGCGGACCGGGACGCGGTCTCACAGGGTCTCGCGCCCGCCGAGGTAAGGCCGCAACGCCGCCGGCACGGTCACCGAGCCGTCCGCCTGCTGGTGGTTCTCCAGCAGCGCGACGATGGTCCGGGTCACCGCGACGAGCGTGCCGTTCAACGTGTGCACGAGCTGCGGCTTGCCGTCGACGCGATGGCGGATCGCGAGCCGCCTCGCCTGGAAGTCGGTGCAGTTCGAGGTCGAGGTCAGCTCGAGCCAGCGCTCCTGCGACGGCAGCCACGCCTCGCAGTCGTACTTCCGCGCGGCGGACGATCCGAGGTCGCCGCCCGCGATGTCGACGACGCGGTACGGCAGCTCCAGCGCCTGCAGCATCTCCTCCTCCCACCCGAGGAGGCGCAGGTGCTCGTCGGCCGACTGCTCCGCCGGGCAGAACGAGAACATCTCGACCTTGTCGAACCAGTGCACCCGGATGATGCCGCGAGTGTCCTTGCCGTACGACCCGGCCTCGCGCCGGAAGCAGGACGAGAACCCGGCGTACCGGCGGGGCGCGCCCCCGAGGTCGAGGATCTCGTTCAGGTGCATCGCGGCAAGGGCGACCTCGCTGGTGCCGACGAGATAGAGGTCGTCCTCGGCGAGCCGGTACACCTCGGCTGCGTGCGCCCCGAGGAACCCGGTGCCCTCCATCGCCTCGGGCTTCACGAGCGCCGGTGCGACGACCGGGACGAAGCCCTCGGCGGTCGCGCGGGCGATCGCGAAGTTGACCAGCGCGAACTCCAGCAACGCGCCGACACCGGTCAGGTAGTAGAAGCGCGCGCCGGAGACCTTGGCGCCGCGTTCGACGTCGACCGCGCCGAGCGCCGTACCGAGGTCGAGGTGGTCGCGGACCGGGAAGTCGAAGGTACGGGGCGTCCCGACCTGGCGCAGCACGACGTAGTCGTCCTCGCCGCCGGCGGGGACGCCGTCCTCGACGACGTTCGGGATGCGGCGCATCGCGGCCTCGTAATCGGCCTGCGCCTTCGCCTCGGTGGCTTCGCTGACCTTCACGTCGAAGGCGAGCTGGCCGAGTTTGTCGAGGAGCGCGGCGCGTTCCGCGGCCGACGCGGTGGCGACGTCCTTGCCCATCGCCTTCTGGATGCCACGCAGGCCGTCCGCCTTCGCGACCGCTTCGCGGCGCGCGGCCTCGGCGGCGAGGGCGGCGTCGACCACCGACTCGTCGTCGCCGCGGACGCGTTGCGAGCGGCGTACCCGGTCGGGGTCCTCGCGCAGCAGCCTCGGGTCGATCACGCGCGCGACTCTACCGGCGGCGTCAGGGCGAGGGCTGCTCGATGACCACGAGGCGGGCCGGAACGTCCGACATTCCGGCGGCCGCGCCGCTGAACGTCCACTCCGTGCTGCCCGCGGCGGCCGACGCCGGAGGCGCCATGCCCGCGCACGTCGCGACGACGTCCTGCTCGCCGCCGTAGAGCCCGACGACACCGCTGCCCAGGCCCGTGTAGCCGACGCTCCGGCACGGCGGGTGCCCGATCGCGACACTCCCGCCGGGCCCGCCGATCGCCCCGGCCTGGCTGAACGTGCCCGCGCCGACGCCGAGCGCGACGTCGGCGGCCGCGTCGTCGCCGTCGCCGCTGATCCGCACCGGGCCGTACCAACGGCGCAGTCGCCAGCCTTCGGTGCCGTCCTCGCCGAGGTCGACGACGGCGTCGCGGCCGCGCAGCACCACGAAGACGCGGTTGAAGGGGACGTCCTCCCACAGGATCGCGAAGCCGATCGCCGCGCCGGACCACTGGAAGCACACGGAGCCGCCCGGGTTCGGGAGGTCGCTGCAGCGCGTCTCGCCGACGGGCGTCTTGATCCCGCTGTCGCTCTCGGCGGTGGCACCGAAGAACAAGCCGCCCTCGGCGCCCGTGAACCGACCGTCGGACCCGATGGTCGCGCCGGCGACAGCGGCCATCGCGTAGTCGTGGTCGCCCGTGCCGGCCCCGCCGCGGACGAGGACGGTCCGCGCGGTAGACGACGTACGTTCGGCGACCCAGGTGGTGACGGTGGACCCGGCGCCGGCCTCCGCGGGCAGCAGGGGCAGCGCGGTCACGGCGGCGAGGACGAGAGCGAGTCTGCGCATGCCAGTGAGACTCCCGGGGATGCCGCGCGGTTCGCCCCAGGACTACGTCGGTCGTAGTTCGGCGCAGTAGACGGTGCTCGGAAGTACGTCGACGACGGTCCAGCCCGACGCGGCCGCCACGCCGGAGAGCTCGTCCGGCGACAGCCAGAGCAGTGTGAACCACGGCGTCGCGAGGTTTCGGTACCGGACTCGTACGGTCACCTGCCCCGGCAGCCGGCCGGACGCGCGGTTGGCCTCGTGGTACGCAACGTGCAGCGGGTCGTCGGTCGCGTACGGGTCGAGCATCGTGCCGACGAGACGCGTGCCGTCGTGGCTCATCGCGCGGAGCGCGCCGAGGAACGACCGGTTCACCAGCCCGAGGTTGTTGCCGAGGCACAGGAATGCGTCGAACGGCTCCGGCGCCGTTACCGCGAGGTCCTCGACCGATCCGGTGAACGTCGCCGTGACGCCGCGCCGGCGGCACACCTCGACCGCACCCGGTGACACGTCGAGCGCGACGACGTCGACGCCCTCGCCGTGCAACGGCACCGCGGCCCGGCCACCGCCCGCTCCGACGTCGAGCACCCGCGGGCCGAGGCGGGACCGTAGCCACCGCCAGGTCTCCGAGTCCTCGACCTCGCCGAGATACGGCGACCGGTCCGTCTCGACCAAGCCGTCGTCGCGTTCGACCACGATCCGCGCGTCGTGGCCGTCGAACGTCGCGAGCAGCGCCGCGCCGAACGCGTCGCCCTCGACCGGACCCGTCATGTCTGCCCTTCACGGAGCGCCGCGAGCCACGCGGCGGCGTCACGGAAGTCGGTGTCGGTGACGCCGTGCCGTAGCGCGGGCGGCGCGCCGTCGGCGCGCGGGTACGACCCGAGGAACCGGACATCCGCGCAGATCCGTCGCAGCGCGGACAGCGCCTCGCCGACGCGCTCGTCCGCGACGTGTCCCTCGCAGTCGATGGAGAAGCAGTACCGGCCGAGGCCCGCACCGGTCGGTCGCGACTCGATCCGGGTGAGGTTGACGCCGCGGACCGCGAACTCGGTGAGCAGTTCGAGCAAAGCGCCCGGGTGGTCGTCGGCGATGAACGCCACCACCGTCGTACGGTCCGCTCCGGTCGGCGGCGCGGGCGGCGCGGGCAGCGCCGCGAGGACGAACCGCGTCACCGCGTCCGCGCGGTCGCCGACCCCGCGCGCGACGGCGACCAGGCCGTAGCGCACGGCGGCGAGAGGCGAGGCGATCGCGGCGTCCTGCTCGCCGTTCGCGACGGCGGCTGCCGCGTCGGCCGTCGAGGCGGCCGGGTGCACCACGGCCGTCGGCAACGTCGCGCGCAGCCACCGGCGGCACTGCGCCTCGGCGTGCGGATGGGTCGCGACGCGATGAACGTCGGCCAGCGTCGTGCCGGCACGGACGAGGAGGTCGAACGTCACCGGGAGCAGCACCTCGGCCGTGAGCTGGAGCGGGTCGCCCGACGCGAGCTCGTCGAGCGTCGTCGACACCGACCCCTCGACCGAGTTCTCGAACGGCACGAGCGCCGCGACGACATCGCCGCGGCGGACCGCGTCGAGCGCGTCGGGAACGGAGACGTACGGCTCCAGCTCGGCGCGCGCGGCGTTCGGCAACGTCCGCAGCGCCGCCTCGCAGAACGTCCCCGGAGGTCCCAGGTAGCCGAGCCGCCCGGGCGGCACGCCCGGCACCGCTAAGTCCGGGCCGCGGACCGCGTCGCGAACGAGATCGCCTGCTCTTCCTCGGGGGAGAGCTGGTGCTCGCTCGCCCCGGCCTTGATGCCCTTGGCGTACGTCCGCGTCTCCGTACGCCCGTTGATGCTCGTCAGCACCAGCCCGTCGCCCGCGTCGTCGAGCAGCGCGGCCGAGAACGACAGCCGCCCGCCCATGTCGGGGAACGCGTCGTACCGGACGACCGCGATGTGCCGCAACGCGTCGGCGAGATCGGCCTGCACGCGGGCGAGGCCCTGCCGCAGCGACGCGACCTCGGCCCGCAGGTCGCCGGTCGCGGAGATGTGCCGGCCGACGGCGGTGACGACGTCCTCGTGCGGGCCGTCGCCTTGGAGCACCTGGTACGCCCGCCGCATCCGGACGAGCTGCAGGCTCGCGACGGCGCCGAGCCCCACCCCGAGCGCGCCGAGCCCCGCGCCGACGAGGGCGACGGTGTCGGCGGTCGAGCGGTCCAGCAGCATCGGCGCAGCGTATCCGAGACCACCTCGGCGCCCCTGGCCTGCCGCGCCACGCCCAGACGACGACCGGCGGCGTTCTCGGGCGGGCCGACAGCGCTGCTGTCGCCCCGCCCAGCGGC
>CBQZLL010000045.1:0-14995 GCA_967749945.1 uncultured Frankiaceae bacterium | reverse complement strand
CACCGGGTCGCCCACGGTCCGGAGCAAGGTGGCCCGCGGGTTTCGTTCCGCGAGCGTGTGCTGGCGTACACGTGCTGGGAACTGTGACCGTCGCCGACTGTAGCGAGCCGAAAGCCCGCCGTCAGCCCCCCGCGACGGCCGGGACGATCGACACTGTGGTGCCGTCGACGACCTCCGTGTCGAGGCCGGAGAGGAAGCGCACGTCGTCGTCGCCGACGTACACGTTGACGAAGCGGCGGATCGCGCCGCTGTCGTCCAGCACCCGCGCGCCGAAGCCGGGGTACGTCGCCTCCAGCTCGCTCAGCACGGACGAGAGTGGGCCGCCCGCGACGGTCAGCTCGGCGGTGCCGCCGGTGAGCGCGCGGAGCGGCGTGGGAATTCGGACGGTAGCGCTCACAGGGTCTCCTCGGACAGTCCGGCGGCGCGGAACGCCGCGTACGACGGGGCGATGGTCGCTGTCGGCCCGACCACGGGCGCGACGGCGTCGAGCGTCTTCAGGCCGTCACCGGTGTTGAGGATCACGGTCGGCACGTCGGGGTCGAGGCGGCCCTCGTTCAGCAGCCGCCGCAACGTCCCGACGGTCACCCCGCCCGCGGTCTCGCCGAAGATGCCCTCGGTCTCCGCGAGCAGCCGGATGCCGGCCACGACCTCGTCGTCGGACACGTCGGCGATCGCGCCGCCCGTGCGTCGCGCGACGTCGAGCGCGTACGGACCGTCGGCCGGGTTCCCGATCGCGAGCGACTTCGCGATGGTCGAGGGGCGCACCGGCCGCACGACGTCCCAGCCGTTGGCGAACGCCGTCGCCACCGGCGAGCACCCGGTCGCCTGCGCGCCGTAGATCCGGTAGTCGGCGGCGTCGACGAGACCGAGCGTCACGAATTCGTGGAACGCCTTGTCCACCTTGGTCAGCAGCGACCCGGACGCGACCGGGATGACGACCTGGCCGGGGAGCCGCCACCCGAGCTGCTCGGCGATCTCGTAGCCGAGGGTCTTCGAGCCCTCGGCGTAGTACGGCCTGATGTTGACGTTGACGAACGCCCACGGCAGGTCGTCGCCGACCTCCGCGCAGAGCCGGTTGACGTCATCGTACGTCCCGTCGACCGCGACGAGCGTCTGCCCGTACACCGCGGTCGTGATGGTCTTGCCGGCCTCGAGGTCGGACGGGACGAACACCACGGCGCGCAACCCGGCGCGGACCGCGTGGGCGGTCACCGCGTTCGCCAGGTTGCCGGTGGAGGCGCAGGCGATCGTGGTGAAGCCGAGCTCGCGGGCGCGGGTCGCGGCGACCGAGACGACGCGATCCTTGAACGAGTGTGTCGGGTTCGCCGAGTCGTCCTTGACCCACAGCTCGCGGATGCCGAGCGCGCGGCCCAGGTGGTGCGCGCGAACGAGCGGGGTGCACCCGGCACCGAGGTCGACGCGAACCGCCGGGTCGGCGCCCGACGGCAGCAGCGGCGCGTACCGCCAGATCGTCTGCGGGCCGGCCTCGATCTCCGCGCGCGTGACGCCGCCCGAGAAGTCGTACGCGACCTCCAGCGGCCCGAAGCAGAGTTCGCAGACGTGCCGGGCCTCGGCCGGTACCTCGTTGCCGCACTCGCGGCAGCGCAGGCCGGTGACCCGGGTCCCGGGTGGGTGGGTGGGTCGGTCGGGAAGGGTAGCCGTCATCGGCTGAGCTGGCCTCTCTCTCATCTGTCCCCGCGCGAGCGCGTGGGGTCGGAGTTGGCACCTGTCGCGGCGGCGGCGCGGGTTACGCGCTCTTTCCGCGGTGGTTGCCGGGACGTCTTCGGGCCGTTCCCTCAGTCCCTCTTGATGAGTTCGTATGGAGTTGTGATGCGACAGTGTGCCACATGACCGGCGCGGAGTGGTTGGCGAAAAATACCCACCATCACTCGGCGTTCGGCCTGGAGGCCTTGCTCGCGGCCAAGAACGGCACCACCGTGAGCGTCGTGCTGCCCGCGCTCAACGAGGCGCGGACGGTCGGCGCGATCGTCACGACGTTCCGCTCGCTGGTCGACGCGGGGCTCGTCGACGAGCTCATCGTGATCGACCCGGGCTCGCACGACGGCACCGACGCGGTCGCGCGCGACGCGGGCGCGACCGTCGTGTACGAGGCCGACGTGCTGCCCGGGCAAGGCCGCGTTCCGGGCAAGGGCGAGGCGATGTGGAAGTCGCTCGCGGCGACGACCGGCGACCTCGTCTGCTGGATCGACGCCGACCTCGAGGACGCCGGTCCTGAGTTCGTCTGCGGCCTGCTCGGGCCGCTGCTCACCGACCCCGGGGTGCAGTACGTCAAGGGTTTCTACGAGCGCCCGCTCGCCGAGCGCGACCGCCTGCGCCCGACCGGCGGCGGCCGGGTCACCGAGCTGGTGGCGCGACCATGGCTCAACATGTTCTGGCCGGACCTCGCGTACGTCGTGCAGCCGCTCGCCGGCGAGCAGGCCGGGCGGCGCGCGCATCTCGAGTCGCTGCCGTTCGCGGCGCACTACGGCGTCGAGATCGGGCTGCTGCTCGACACGTACGCCCGGCACGGCCTCGCCGGGCTCGCGCAGGTCGACCTCGACCGCCGGATCCACCGCCACCAGTCGGTGACGACGCTGGGACGGATGGCCTACGTCATCCAGCACGCGATCCTCCGTCGGCTCGCGGCCGAGGGCAGGGCGACGTTCCCCGAGCCCGGTACTACGCTGAGACAGTTCCGTAACGTGGCGCAGGAGTACCGGTTGGTTGCCTACGATCTGCCCCTCTTCGACCGGCCCCCGCTACGGTCGGTCAACGGCCCGTTGTGACCATGGCGAGACACAGCGTGACGGCGAAAAGATCGAATCCGGAAGTGTCCACGTCGCGGGGGCGATGCCAGGGATGAGCAGACCGCGCGTACTGCTCGTCGACGACGACGAGGACGTACGTCACATGACCCGGGTCGCGCTGGGCTTCGAGGGCTTCGACGTGACCGAGGCCGTGGACGGCCCGACAGGCCTCGCGGCGGCCCGCGAGCAACGCCCCGACGCCATGGTGCTCGACGTGATGATGCCCGGCGTCGACGGCCTCGAAGTGCTGCGCGAGCTCCGCGAGGACGACGAGCTACGCGACCTGCCGATCGTGCTGCTCACCGCGAAGGCCGGGACGACCGCCGAGCAGGAGGGCTGGGACGCGGGCGCGACCGCCTACCTCACCAAGCCGTTCACCGGGACCGCGCTGGCCGGCACGCTGCGGCACCTGCTCGGCGGCGGCGGTGGCGACGCGCGGGACAACGCGCTCGCCCGCCTCGACCTCGTCCAGCGCTTCACCCAGGTCGCGGAGAAGCGCTCGTCGGAGTAGGCGGGTGCGCCCGGCGCGGGCGCGTGTTTCCGTCTCGCCGGCCCGCCGCGACAACGTTTCGTTAGTCTCGGGCCGTGCCTCCCGCTCGGGTCGTCGTCGCGTCCAACCGGGGTCCCGTGTCGTTCCGCGCGGCGGACGACGGCACGTTGACCGCGCACCGCGGCGCCGGCGGTCTCGTCACCGCGTTGCGCACGGTGCTCGCCGAGGGCGACGCGGTCTGGGTCTGCGCGGCACTGTCCGAGCCCGACCGGACCGCCGCGTCGGCCGCACCGTCCGGACGGCTCGACCACGCCGAGTACGACACCGGCGGCGCGCCCGTCCGGATGCTCGCGCTCGACCCGCTCGTCTACGACCGCGCGTACAACGGCATCGCCAACGGCACGCTCTGGTTCGTCAGCCACCACCTGTACGACACCGCGACCCAACCCGTGTTCGACGCGGCCTGGCGGCGCGAGTGGGCGGCGTACGTCATGTACAACACGGCGTTCGCCGACGCGCTCGCCGAGGAGGCCGCGGCCGGCGCCGCGGTGGTCGTGCAGGACTACCACCTCATGCTCGTGCCGCAGCTGCTGCGCGACCGCCGGCCCGACGTACGGATCGGCTGGTTCGGGCACACGCCGTGGGCCGCGCCGGACTTCTTCGCACTGCTGCCCGACGACGTCGCCGAGTCGTTGCTCCGCGGCATCCTCGGCGCGGACGCGGCGGGGTTCCTCACGCATCGATGGGCGGACGCGTTCGCGGACTGCGCGCAGCGCGTGCTCGGCACCCGCGCGCGGCACGGGTCGGTACGGCTGCCCGACCACGACTGCGTCATCGGCGTGCACGCGCTCGGCATCGACGCGGACGAGCTGCGCGAACGCGCCGCGCAACCCGACGTCGCCGCCCGGCGCGCCGCCCTGGACGCGTGGCGCGGCGACCGGCGGGTGGTCCTGCGTATCGACCGGACCGAGCTGTCGAAGAACATCGTCAGGGGTCTCCTCGCGTACCGGGAGCTGCTGCGCACGCGCCCCGAGTGGCACGAGCGGGTCGTCCACCTCGCGTTCGCGTACCCGAGCCGGCACGACCTGCCGGAGTACCGCGTCTACACCGCCGCCGTGCAGCGCACTGCGATCGAGATCAACGAGGAGTTCGCCCGGCCGGGCTGGCAGCCGGTACGTCTCGAGGTGAGCGACGACTACCCGCGCTCGCTCGCCGCGCTCGCCATCGCCGACGTACTCGTCGTCAACCCGGTCCGCGACGGCATGAACCTCGTCGCGAAGGAGGGCCCGATCCTGTCCCGCGAGGGGTGTGCCCTCGTGCTGTCCCGGGAGGCGGGAGCGGCCGCGGAGCTGGGCGAGTGGGCGTTCGTCGTCAACCCGTTCGACGTGTCGGCCACGGCCGACGCGATCGACGCGGGGCTGCGGATGCCACCGGATGATCGGCTCGCGCGGAGTACGGCACTCGCCAAGCAGGCCGCCGCGCTGTCGCCGCAGGACTGGTTCGCCGCGCAGCTCGACGCGCTCGCCGCGCCATGACGACGCAGCCGCTCACGATGCGCGCGGCGCTGCACGCGGCGCCGTTCGACGCGCGGCGGGGCATCGTCCGGGTGCACCCGCAGGTGCTGGCGCTGCTCGGGTTGCGGACGTGGGAGCCGCTGGAGCTCGTCGGGAAGCGGCGTACCGGCGCGCTCGTCGCGCCCGCCCCGCCGGATGCGGACCCGGGCCTGCTGTTCATGGACGAGCTGGTGCTCGGCAACGTCGGAGTCCACCCCGGCGACCAGGTGCTCGTCGCGCCCGCAACGGTCGCGCCGGCCCGGTGGATCACCCTGGCCGGGCTGCCGCCGGACAGCGGTGCCGTCGACGCCAAGATGTTGCGGCTCGCGTTGCTCGGCAAGGTCGTCACCGCGGGCGACGGCGTGAGCCTGCTGCCGCAGGACTTCGCCAGGCCGCCCGACGGCGCGCTCCCGCTCGGTCAGGTCGTGCGGACGCTGGCCGACACGTGGGGCGACGCGTGGCAGTCCTGGGTCCTCACCGTCGCGGCCGCGTCGCCGGGCGGCCTGGTCCGCGTCGACATGCAGACCGCGGTCGCGGCGGGCGCGGCGGCGACCGAGACGAGCAGCACGCCCGTCGCCGAAGGCGTGACGCTCGCCGACCTGCCGGCGCTGGACGAGCAGGCCGAGGTGTTGCGCGAGTGGTTCCGGCTGGCGTTCCACCAGGGCGACCTGCTGCACCGGCTCGGCACGCGGCCCGAGGTCGGCGTCCTCGTGTCCGGACCACCGGGCTCGGGCAAGGGACCGCTCGTCGAGGCGGTCGCGAAGGACGTCGGCGCGAACCTGTTCCGGCTCTGGGCGCCCGCGCTCGCGCGCAGCGAGCCGAACGACGCGGCGCACTCGCTGAAGCAGACACTCGCCAAGGCCGCGGAGGCCGCGCCCGCCGTCGTGCTGATCGAGGACGTCGAGTCGATCGCGCCGCGTACCGACCCCGGTCCACTGCTCTCCGTGCTGCTGGAGAACGTCGCCACCGCGGTCCACGGCGGCCAGGTCGCCGTCGTGTGCACGACGTCGCGACCCGAGGACGTCTCGCCCGACCTGCGGCGGCCCGGACGGCTCGACCACGAGATCGCGATCCCGATGCCGCAGCGGTCGCAACGGGAACGCATCCTCGGCGTGTTCTCCCGCGGCATCCCGCTCGCGCCGGACGTCAAGCTCGACGACCTCGCGGCGCGGACGCCGGGGTTCGTCGCCGCCGACCTGCAGGCGTTGTGCCGCGAGGCGGCGTTGTGCGCGGCGCAGCGGCTCGCCGACGCGGGGACCACCGACGCGCCGCCGGCGGTGACGTTCGCCGACTTCGACGCGGCGCTGGAAGGCGTGCGCCCCAGCGCGGTCGAGCAGTCGACGCTCGAGATCGCCGACGTGACGATGGCCGACGTCGGCGGGATGGAGGAGGTCAAGCGCCAGCTCACCGAGATGATCGTGTGGCCGCTGACGTACCCCGAGACGTTCGCCCGGCTCGGCATCGAGCCGGGACGCGGGGTGCTGCTGTACGGCCCGCCGGGCTGCGGCAAGACGCACCTGGTCAAGGCGCTGGCGAACGAGGCGCAGGCGAACTTCTTCGCCGTCCGCGGAGCCGAACTGCTGTCGAAGTGGGTCGGCGAGTCGGAACGCGGCGTCCGCGAGCTGTTCCGCCGGGCGCGCGGATCGGCGCCCGCGCTGATCTTCTTCGACGAGGTCGACGCGCTCGCGCCGGAACGTAGCGGCCGTGACGACGGCGCCCCGACCGACCGGGTCGTCGCGCAGCTCCTCACCGAGCTGGACGGCATCGAGGAGCTGCGCGAGGTGTTCGTCGTCGCGGCGACGAACCGGCCGGAGCTGGTCGACCCGGCGTTGCTGCGGCCCGGCCGACTCGACCGGTTGGTGCACGTGCCGCCGCCGGACGCGGAGAGCCGCGCGGACATCCTGCGCGCGGTGACGAAGCGGATGCCGCTGGCCGACGACGTCGACCTCGACGCGCTCGGCACGGCCTGCCGGCGGTACTCCGCAGCGGACCTCGAAGCGCTCGCGCGGGAAGCCGCGATGAACGCGATGCGCGAGTCGATGTCGGCGCCCTGCGTCACCGCGAAGCACTTCGCCGCGGCGCGGAAGACCGTACGGCCGAGCATCGACCCCGAGGTCGCCCGCCGCGCCGAGGAGTGGGCGGGCCGCTTCGGCTAGTGGGCTTGGCGAAACGCTGCTCGCGCCGTGTCTCGCCAGCCCAGTTCGCGTGATCTTGGCGAGGTTCTGCACCATATGCGTGCGAAACCTCGCCAAGATCACACAGTTGCGAGCGCGGGCGAGCCGATCCGGGCCGTTTCGCCAACCCCTACTGGTACGTGTCGCGTGCGCAGCCCGGCGCGGCCGCCGGCCCCGGCGATCGCGTAGCAGGCAGCCGTGCCAACGGCGATCATGACCGTGCGCCGGCGCGGACGATGCGGGCGCCGCCCACGAAGGTCGAGGCGCAAGTGGCCGAACGGGTCCTTGTAGAGCATGGGTCCAGCGGTCTGCTGCACGCGAGGCTTCTCCCTCCTCCGAGCGCCTGGTCCTCCCACCGGCTCGTGCTGGTCGCCTCTCCCTCGGGTCGTGCGGTGGGCGCGCGTCCCCGTCGTCTACTGGCCCGCCTGCTACACCGTGGACGCGAAGTGTCCGATATCCGACGGCTCCGTGCAGATCCTGCTACTAGGGCGTGTCTCTCAAACCCTGACCGTCCTGGGCGTCGCGCAGCAGGTCACGGGTTTGGGAGACACGCCCTATGCCTTGGTGGCGCGGAGGCAGAGCTTGGTGTCGGTGTACGAGTCCGCGTCGACGAGGTATGCCTGCCTCATCGCATCGGGCGCGTCGCGGAACCGCGCGCGGATGTCCGCGGCGGCGTCGCCAGTGCAGCCCGCGCGGCCCAGCCACCCGTCGAAGTCGTGCCGCTTGCGGTAGAGTTGGGTCTCGTCGACGCGCAGCCGCGCCCCGGAAACCACTGCGCGCCAACGGGTCACCGGCCACGAGTGGCCGTGCGAAGGGTCGCGGCGGCGCTCCAGGTCCTCGATCCACGCGGCGAGCGCCTCGTCCTCGGAGACCGTCGTGTCGACGAGCAGGAACAGCCCGCCCGGGACGAGTACCCGGGTCACCTCGTCGACGAACGCCGCGATGTCGGCGAAGTGATGGGGGGCGATCCGGCAGCCGACGACGTGGACGGACTCGGTGCGGACCGCGAGGCGCTCGGCGGCCGCGGCGACCCAGCGCACCCGCGGCTCATCGGTCGCGCCACGCGCCGCGAGGAGCGACTCGGGGGTGAGGTCGGTCGCGACGACGGTGTGCCCGGCCGCGAGCAGCGCGCGGGTGGAGAACCCGCCCCCGCACGCGACGTCGAGCGCCAGGCCGGGCGCGACGGACGCGGCGCGAGCGGAGAACCAGGCGAGGTCGTCGCCACCCGCGTGGCTCGCGCTGGTGGCGTAGTTGGCGGCGACGGAGGCGTACTGCTCGCGGTTGCGACGGTGCTGCTCGTCGCTCACCGCCGCGCCGCCGTGGCCAAGTCGGCGAGGAACGCGACGCACGCCGCGGTGTCGGGCAGTACGACGTCGGCGAGGTCGCGGACCGACGCTGCCTCCGGGTTGTCGACGAACACGCCGACACCCGCGCCGCCGCCGTCGCGGAACGCGCGCACCGCCTGGTACGCAGGCAGGTCGACCAGGTCGTCGCCCGCGAACAGCAGCGAGCGCGGCTGCCATTCGGCGACGAGGGCGCGGATCGCGTCGCCCTTGTCGCGCGCGCCGGGCGGGCGCACTTCCGCGACATAGCGGCCGTAGTTCGCGACGAGACCGGTCTCGGCGGCGATGCGTTCGACCACCTCGGCCGCGACCTTCAGCGCAGCGTCCGGGTCGGCCGAGCCACGCGTGTGCACGGCCACCGAGAGTCCCTTCTCCTCGACCCGGATCCCTTGCGCCGCAAGGGGTTCGAAGCGTTCGGCCAGCAGGTTCCGGGCCGCCGCGACACCGGGGTGCTCGGGCGGCGCGACGACGCCGTCGGCGGCTGTCCAGCGCTCCTCGCCGTAATGGCCGAGGACGAGCAGGTCGTCGAGCGAGCCGATGAACCCGACCACGACTGCGGCCGGCCGGCCGGTGATGATCGCGACGCAGCCGAACGCGGCGGTGCACGCGGTCAGCGCGGCGACCGCGCCGGGCGCGGGCAGCGCCTCCTCCGGGCGGTTGGTGATTGGCGACAGCGTGCCGTCGTAGTCGAGCGTGATCAGGGCGTGCGCAGGGTCGGCGACGAGCGCATCGAGGGCCGAGTTCACGGCAACACGCGCAGCAGGTCACGGAGGCAGCCGATCTCGGCGCCGTGGTGGGTCGTCTCGTCCACGATGATCCGGGCCGCCGCTCCGACGTCGTGCGCGTACGGATTGAACGGGTACGTGCACGGCCGATCCAGGTCCGCGTCCGTGGCCGCGTCGAGGTGCGCCGCGAACGCCGCCGCCGTCGCCTGCCACCAGGCGACCGCGCTCGGTACGTCGCCGGGGATGACATCGTCGTCGAAGTCGTGCGTCGCCGGGCCGAACGCGTAGTCGGTGTAGCTGTTCGTCACGACCGCGAGGTGGACGAGCCGCCAGGCGATCGTCGTGAACGGCGCGGGGGTCGGCTCGGACAGGTCGTAGTCGATGACGTAGTCCGCGGCGCCGTCGGCGTCGGGCGTGACCTCCTCGCCGCGACGACGTACCGACCAGGCGTCCGGCACCGGCGCCCAGCGGAACTCGGCGTCGGTGAGCCCGTCGAGGCGGGCGGCGAGGCGGTCTCGGGCACGGGCGTACTGCCGCGCGAGCTGGGCGGCGGCGACGCGGTCCACGGTCAGTGAGGGTAGTCGCGGGTGACGACGACCGTGAGTCCGTGACCGGGCAGGCCGGCGTAGCGCGGGGCGATGTCGACGATCGCCGGGAACTGCCGCCGCAACGCCTCGGCCGCGTCGCGTTGGCCCGTGTCGTAGTAGACGGTCGTCCGAGGGAGACGCCCTGAGACGTTGCCGGTGCCCGCGGTGTGCCAGCCGCCCGCGGCGAAGTCGGCCGCCGCCTTCTTGGCGAGGCCGGTGATCCGCGAGTTGTTGAGGACCGTGACCGGAATCTTGGCGACGGCGACCGTCGCGCTCGGCGACGGCGACGCGGTCGGGGTGATGGAGGGGGCGGGCGGCGTCCGTGCGGGCGTCGAGCGGACGACCGCGGGCGAGTCCTTGTCCGCCGGGACGAGCGCCTGGAGGGCGGCGATGCCACCCGCGACGAGCGCGACGGCGACGACCCCGCCGAGCGCCGCACGCAGCGCCGGAACGAGGTCCGGCGGCCGGGCGTGGGAGGCGTTCAGCCGTCCAGGCCGAGGCGCCGGGCGTGCCGGGTGCGCTGGCGGGTGGCGCGCAGCCGGCGCAGCCGCTTGACCAGCATCGGGTCGTGGACGAGCGCCTCGGGACGGTCGATGAGGGCGTTGAGGACCTGGTAGTAGCGCGTCGCGGACATGTCGAACAGCTCGCGGATCGCCTGCTCCTTGGCGCCGGCGTACTTCCACCACTGCCGCTCGAACGCGAGGATGCGCCGGTCCCGGTCGGTCAGCTCGCCGACCTCGAAGCTCGGCAGGGCGGGTACGGCGTCCACGCGCACGCTCCTGGGCTCGCCGGGAATGACAACGGTGTCATTCTGCCATGGCGTCCGGGGCGAGTCGAGCGTCAGGGGTACAGCCCACGCGTGCGATGGGCCTCGGCGACGCGGCCGACGCCGATCATCTGCGCGGCCGTCCGCAGGCTCACGCCGCGTTCGGCGGCGAGCCCGGAGACGTCCGCGTAAGCGCGATCCATCAGGACCTTGAGGCGGTCGTTCACCTCGTCCTCGGTCCAGAAGTACGCCTGCAGGTCCTGCACCCACTCGAAGTACGACACCGCGACACCGCCCGAGTTGGCGAGGATGTCGGGGACGACGATCACGCCCGCGCGTTCGAGGATGTCGTCGGCCGCCGGGGTCGTGGGGCCGTTGGCGCCCTCGACGACGAAACGCGCCTTGACCCGGTCGGCGTTGTCCTCGGTGATGACGCCTTCGAGGGCGGCCGGCACGAGCATGTCGACGTCGAGCTCGACGAGCTCCTCGTTCGTGATCGCGTCGGTGCCGGGATACCCGACGACGGTGTCCGCGCCGGACCTGAGGTGGCGCGTCAGCGCGACCGGGTTGAGGCCGCGCGGGTTGTAGATGCCGCCCTTGACGTCGCTGACGGCGACGACCGAGCAGCCCGCGTCGTGCAGGAACTGCGCGGCCATGCCACCGACCTTGCCGAAGCCCTGGACCGCGACGGTCCGGCCGCGGTAGTCGACGCCCGCCTCGCGCAGCGCCGAGAACGCCGCGTACATCACGCCGCGGCTCGTCGCGCCACCGCGTCCCTCGGACCCGCCGATCGCGACCGGCTTGCCCGTGACGACGCCGGGGACGGAGTAGCCGGTCTGGACGGAGTACGTGTCCATCATCCAGGCCATGGTCTGCTCGTCGGTGCCGACATCGGGCGCCGGGATGTCCTTCTCCGGGCCGATGATCGGGATGATCTCGGAGGCGTACCGGCGGGTGACGCGCTCCAGCTCGTTGCGGGAGAGCAGCCGCGGGTCGACGGCGACGCCACCCTTCGCGCCGCCGTACGGGATGCCGATGAGTGCGCACTTCCACGTCATCCACATCGCGAGCGCCTTGACCTCGTCGAGGTCGGTGTTCGGGTGGTAGCGCACGCCGCCCTTGGCCGGGCCGCGGGCGAGGTTGTGCTGCACCCGGTAGCCGGTGAGGACCTCGATGTGGCCGTCGTCGTAGCGCAACGGCACCGACACGGTCAGCGCCCGGCGAGGCCGGGCGAGCAGGTCGTGCAGTCCCTCGTCCAGACCGAGCTCGCGGACCGCGGTGGCGAGCTGGATCTGAGCCGACTCCCAAGCGGTCTGACCACTACCCACGGTACGACGCACCCCTCCCGCGCGGGTCGACGCTGACACGCGCGCGGGACAAGGGTAGAGCCCCAGCCTTCCGGGCGTCGCTATCCGGACGTCACGACCCACGCGTACAGGCAGATGCCGTGCGGGCGGAGGTTCGTCACGTCGACTCCGCCGCCGGCGTCGGCCAAGCGGCGTTGCAACGTCCTGATCCCGCTGTGCAGGCCGGGCTGCTCGGTGGCGCGTTCGGCGGTGCCGGTGCCGTCGTCGCGGACGGCGACGGAGACGCGGTCGTCGGCGAAGCCGACCGTGACGGTGACGGTCGACGCGCGGGCGTGGCGGACGGCGTTGCGGACGAGGTCGTGCGCGACCCGCACCAGCGCCGTCTCGGTGCCGGGCGGCAGCGGGCGTACGGCGCCGCGGATGTGTAGGCGCACGGCGACGTCCGGCGACGCGAGCGTGCGGACCAGCGTCCGCACCGCCGGCACGAGCCCGCGCTCGGCGCTGCCGAGGAACGCCGACGCGGCCGCCGCGAGCAGGACGTCGGCGTCGGCGCGGGCGACCTGGCCGGCGGCGTCCCCCGCGCCGGACGCGAGGGTTGCCCGCAGGGCGCGGAGGCGCCGGTGGACGGTGTCGTAGAGGTCGCGGGCGATCCGGTCGCGTTCGGCGGCGACGGCGAGCGCGCGGGTGGCGGCGGCGGCGCGCGCGTCGGCGGCCACGCGGGCCGCAACCGCGCCGAGCCCCGCCGCGACGGCGAGCAGCAACGACTCGTCGAGCGGCGCCGGACCGGATGGCCGGATCCGGAGCGCGCCGACGACCTCGCCGTCGACGACCATCGGGACGGCGACGTGGGCGCCGACGGCGACCGGCCGCGGGCCTGACCTGCGCCAGCGCCGGATCGCCGTGGCGACCTGGCGGTTCGGGGTCGTGGTCCGGCAGGCGCGCGCGGCCGCGGGGTCGCGGAGGACCGCGTCGATGAGGTCGGCGTCGAACGCGCGGCGCGCGGCGGGCGCGAGCCGGTCGAGGGCCGCGCCGAGGTCGCCGGGCACGTCCGCGAGCCCAGCGAGCCCCTCGAGCAACGCGGCGCGCCGCAGCACGCCAACCCGCGGCCCGGGCAGCACCGCGCCTGTCCGGGGAGCCGCGCCCGCGGGCGTCGTAGCGCGCCGCACCGCGGGCGCGGCGGGACGCGCTCCGAACCGGTCGCGGAGGTCGAGGACCGGCCCCTCGTCGGCCCCTACCGTCGACACGACGCCGCTCATCTCCGCCGTTCCTTCGCGCGTACGCACAGCAATACGCAGGAAGCGGGCCCGCGTTACAGGATTTTCTGCAATCCCCGCGAACAAATCAGACATGGGCCGCGTTTCCCCCCTCCACGTGCCCGCCGTCGACAGCGACGAGGTCGCGTTCGAGGACTTCTACCGGCGTTACTTCGTGCGCGTGCTAGTCCTCATCCGCCGCCACTTCCGTACGTGTGACGCGGAGGAGGTCGCGCAAGAGACGATGACGCGCTGCTACCTGCACTTCGCCGGATTCGACACGACGCGCGAGCCGTGGCCGTGGGTCGCGTCCATCGCCCGGAACACCGCGATCGACGCGATGCGCCGCGGCCGCTGGAACTCCCCCGTCGACACCGTCCCCGACAGCCCTGCCGACGCCGCCGACGACCCGCCGTACGACGCGCTGCTCGCCCGCGAGCGGCGCCGCTCGCTCGCCCACGCATTGGACCGGCTCGACCCCGCCGACCGCCGGCTCATCGAGGACCACGACCTCGAAGGCGTCGCGTGCGCCGAGCTCGCGGCGATGCGCGACCTCACGCCGAACGCGCTGCGGCAACGGCTGCACCGCGCCCGCCGCCGGCTCGCGACCGAGCTGCGACGGGCGGGTGGCGCGTTCGGCGTCGCCGGTCTCGCCCTGCACGACCGCCTCGCCCGCGCGGCCCGCCGCCTCAACGACCTCGCGACCGCGGCGGGACCGGCGACGTCGGCGTTCGGCGCCGTCGCGGCGGCGGCGTTCGCGACGTCCGTGGCCGGCATCCTCACCGGGACCCCGGCCATCGCGGCGCCGCTGGCAGCCGCGGGGTCCCGTGTCTTCGTGGCCGACGTCATCGACTCGGCCGCGTCGGTGCGCGCGCATGAGGCGCTCTCCCACATCACAGTCACGGAGAAGCCGACGCGATCAGGGTTCGAGGCTCCGTCGCCGGCACGCGTGCTCCCGACCGTCACGACGAAGGGCGACCTGATCAACGATCCGGAAGAGCCCAACAGCCAGGCGATCACGATCCAGAACCCGGTCGACGGTACCGACATCGTCTTCTATCACGAGGCCGGAGACACGATCGTCCTCGGCCTCGTTTGCTCGACGACCGACGCGTGCTCTCCTCCTACGGTCGGGTGACTGTCACGGACGCCGAGACAAGGCTGGTGTTGACTCCGACGGTCTCAGGGTGAGTCGCGACGCCCGCGGGTGCGCACTTGCTTGGGACGTTCGCATCTCCGCCTGGGCTTGACAGCGCGGCACCGGCGCAAACCTCACCAGCCGCTGCGGGGTGCGCCGCGAGGACTCCGGCCAGAAGGACCAACGCTCCTAATCCATGAACGATCCGCATGTCACCCTCCGAGTTGTCGACACCGCATCGCAGAGCGGTACGCAGCGAGGTGCGCGACGTGACAGGACCGCGGGAACGTCGGGTGAGGATTAGGCCGCCGCGCGCGCGGGTGCTCGGTCCGCGGCCAGGCCGCGGACTACCGCGACCGCACCGGAGAACCGCCCGCACGCGTCGACCTGCGGCACGACGACCACGTGAAACGCCGAACCGTCCAGTCGGGGCATGAGCAGCTCGAACTCGCACTCGCCGCGAGCGAGCCAGGCGTCCATCTCGGCGGGCGTCGGCAGGCCGGCGCAGAGCGGCAGGAAATCCGAAGGGGGACGCGTGTAGAGCTCGGCCTCGGTGCAGCCGAGGAGCTGCGCGAGCCGGGAGTTCACGAGCGTCGTCCGCAGGTCGCGGTCGACGACCCAGATGCCCTGGCGCGACGCGGTCACGACCGTCCGGTACAGCAGTTCGCTGCGGCGCAGCGACGACGCGAGGTCACGCGCCTCCCGGTGCGCGGCGCGGATCCGCCGGGTGCCCAACCGGCACCGCACCCCACTCGCGACCACCACCGCCGCGAGTAGAGCCCACCCCTCGATCGTCATGACCGAAGGATCGGCGGCGACGGTCCGGGATGACAGCGGCGTCCGTAGTGTCTT